>NZ_JAHXBG010000018.1 GCF_020103725.1 Hyalangium gracile
GGGGGGGGGGGGGGGGGGGGGGGGGGGGGGGGGGGGGGGGGGGGGGGGGGGGGGGGGGGGGGGGGGGGGGGGGGGGTTCGGTGAGCAGTACCGTGGTGGGGTTGGGGTCGGTCGAGGACGGGCGGGACGGCACGGCGGAGCACCTCGTTGGCACACGCTGGGTTGGAACGGCTCGGGACGGTGGAGAGTGGAGGGGGAGGAGAGCCGGTTCCCGGTGAGAGGGTCACTCGCCGGGACCGGCTGCCTTGACGTGTGATGGTGGGGGGGACGGGCATGAGGGCAATGAGCGCGCTGGTGGCTGCGGGGCTCATGCTCGGCGGGATGACGGCGCGGGCCGAGGCGCCGCAGGTGAAGCGCAGCACGAACGATCCGGAGCGGCTGGCTCCTTTCGGGTTGCTGCTGGATGCGGGAATCCCCGACGGGCCGGGCCTGTCGGCGGCGTTCCGGCCCACGCGACGCGTGCGGCTGCACCTGGGAGCCACGCACAACGGAATTCGTCTGGGAGGTCGAGCGGGCATCACCCTGCTGCCGAAGCGGGGTTGGTACACTCCCTCCTTCACCTTCGAGGTGGGGCACACCCTCACGGTGAGCTCGGACACGGTGGCGCGCCGCATGGCGGACATCTCGCAGCCGCCGCTCTTCTCGATGGAGCGCGTGGGGTACTCCTACGCGAGCACGCACCTGGGCTTCGAGGTGGGCAAGCCCGGCGACGTCATGTTCTTCCTGCGCGCGGGCGTGAGCTGGGTCGAGCTCCATGTGCCCAACGTGGAGGATCTCGCCGAGCCCTTCATCCGGAGCCTCGGAGAGTCCGGCGCCCAGGGCGGACGCTTCATCTACATGATGCCGTCCGCCAAGTTCGGGCTGGTGCTCTACTTCGGCTGAGCGGCGCCCACGGCGTCGAAGAACGCCAGCATCTGCGCATCGCCCCAGAAGCGAGGGGCGTGCACCCGGCCGGAGACGAAGCCCACGTGGCCTCCGCGCTCCGTCAGGATGATGCTCAGGAGGGGGTTGTCCGCCGCCTGGGGCGGGATGACCGGCGCCACCAGCATCGGATCATCATTGGAGCTCAGCAGCAGCGTGGGCCGCCGGATCGCGTGGAGCTTCGGCCCGGAGGACGCCTCGGTGTAGTAGTGCGTGGCGTCCCGGAAGCCGTGCAGCGGCGCGGTGACGGCATCGTCGAAGGCGCGGATGGTGCGCGCGGCCTCCATGGCCTTGCCATCGAACGCCTTGGGGAAGCGCCGCAGCTTCTCGCGAGCCTTCTGCTTGAGCGAGCGCAGGAAGCGCTCACGGTAGAGCAGCTGGAAGGGCCCGGGCCCGTCGAGCTTGTAGCAGCAGGCGTCCAGGTCATACGGCGCGCTCATCACGGCCGCGGCCTGCACCGGCGCGTTCTCGCCCGTCTCCTCCAGCAGCCGGCAGAGGACGTTGCCGCCCAGCGAGAAGCCCACCGCGTACAGCGGGCCGGTGACGCGCGCGCGCACGTGCTTCGTCACCGCGAGCGCGTCGCCGAACTCTCCCGAGTGGTACGAGCGCGCCAGCCGGTTGGGCTCGCCGCTGCACGAGCGGAAGTTGAGGGCGGTGCCTCCCCAGCCTCGCTCGAAGGCGCCACGGAGGACGGCGGCGACGTAGCCCGCCTTGGAGGAGCCCTCCAGCCCATGGAGCACCACCACGTGCGGGGCGCCCGGGGCTCCATCGAAGGTGTCCAGATCGACGAAGTCGCCGTCGGACAGCTCATGGCGCTCGCTGCGCACCAGCGGGGCCCGGGTCGGACGCGCGAGCGAGGCGAAGATCGTCTGGGCGTGGGGCGAGCCCATGCCCGCCGCCGGAGCGAAGGAGTCGGTCGGTTGGAAGCGCACGGGCCCGCGATAGCGCCCGCGAGAGGGAGAGACAAGTCCCTGGCGGGTCGGGGAAGCCCGAGCCTGCCCACGGGCTCACGGTTCGCCGCGGGCCCGGCGCATGGAGGCGCAGCCCTTCTGGCGCGTGGCCTCGGCCTCGGCGGTCAGCCCGAAGAGGGCCAGGTACTTCTGGACGCGCTCCTCCAGGGTGGGGGCCTCGATACGGCGGCACACCTCGTCCGGCTGGTAGTCGCGGCACACCTGCGGACGGCGGTCATACACGGTGCACAGGTTGTCCGCGCCCAGGTGCGGACAGCGCAGCCCCAGCGGCTTGTCCAGCGCGGCGATGTCCGGCGCCACGCAGCAGGCGCCACAGCGGGTGCACTCCATTGGCCTGGGCTCCAGGAAGGCGAGGGGGCGTCCTACCTCAACGCGGGGCGATCTTCTGCACTTCCCCGCCGTTGGTGACGGTGAGGGACACCTGCTGGCCTTTCTTCCAGGCGAGGTACTCCTGCTCCGTCTTGAGCTCGTGCTTCGTCTTCTTCTTTCCGCCGTCGTACTCGAGGTGGACGATGTACTCCTCCTCGCGGCGCAGGCGGTCCTCGGTCCTCACGGACAGCTCCGGCCAGCGCGGCGGCTCCCCGTCCTCGCCCGAGAGCTCCTGGTGCGTCACCTTCTTCCACTCGTACGTGTCGTAGCTGCACTTCGGCTCGTACACGGGCTCGGTCCGGTAGCGCGTCTCGTTGCGGCAGTCCTCATAGGACTCGCTGCAGTACTTCGTGACGTCCTCGCAGATCTCCTCCCGGAAGCCGTTGCCCTTGTCCCGGGTGCGGCACTTCTCCTCCGTGCCGCAGGCCACCTTGCGCGTCTTCGTCGAGCAGACCCGCTCCGTGCCGTCCGCCACCTTCCGCGTGGTGCGCTGGCGCGGCACGCAGTTGCGGATGTTCTGCACGCCCGCCACCTCGCCCTTGCCGTCGACGGGCATGCGCGGAGACTGGGCGCGCAGCTGGTCCGCCCAGCCCTCCAGCGTCACGGGCGTGAAGCGCTCCTGGGCCACGCTGCGCTTCCACTCGGTGCCGGTGATCTGGCCCGTGGTGTCGTGAGGAATGGATGCCCAGATGCGGTAGGCCACGGTGCCGCCGCAGCAGAGGAACAGGCTGCCCAGGAGCGCCAGGCCCACCTTGGCCAGCGGGCCACGCTTCTTCGGCACCGCCTGCTGCGGCGAGGGACGCGGAGGAGGAAGGCCGGGATCCGCCTCCTCTCGGAGCGCCTTGGCGTCCCCGGTCCGCTCGGCCCGACAGTTCTTGCAGATCTTCTGGTCGCCCCGGTTCGAGGCGCCGCAGTAGGCGCAGAACCAGTCCGCGCCCGCCTTGGCCAGCTCCAGCGCCTTCTCGTCCGTCACGCCCTCGCGCAGGGATTTGCCCGTGGCCGCGTCCGTCTCGCCAAAGTCGAACTCGGACTCCTCGCCCGTGAGCTCGCGGGGGTTGCCGCACTGGGGGCACTTCTTGTGCCGGGCGAGGATGCCCTTGGTGTCGCACGAGGTGCAGTCCCACGTGCCCTCGATGATCCGGGTGCGCTTGGCCATGGCTCCATCCTATCCGCAGCCGGCGTCAGACCCAGAGTGCCCGCGGGATCGGCATTCCCGAGGTGGGGACCCCACCGGGCCGCAGAGGCCTCAGCATGGGGAGCGAGTCCTCCCGCGCCACCCGAGCCGCGCCGGGGACCCGGGCCAGGAGCGGGGCCAGGGCAGGCTCCTCCCACAGCACCACCTGGGCGAGCCCTGCCCGGTGGGCCACACGTCGCGCGGCGCCCAGCAGCGCGGCCGCGTCCTCGGCCGTGCGCGCGTCGAACATCACCATCGTCAAGGCGCTGGAGCGGGCCGTCATGTACCAGAGCGCCGTGGACTCGCCGACCGTGGCGCCCTGGGCCTCGGGACGCGGGCGGGACAGCAGCTCCGTGTAGATGCGCTCTCGCTCGATGTGCCAGTCCACCTGCTCCGCGGTGGGCCAGTAGAAGAAGGGAGCCTCGGGCCGGCGCATGCGGGCCAGCCCGGCGCCGACCTCCCTCTCGGAGAGCAGCCGGTCCACGCGCGCGGCGGGCTCGCCGGGCTCCGGGGTGAAGCACCAGTCCCAGGCCTCCGTCTCCTGGTAGCCGGAGCGGCGGTAGAGCGGCGCCCCCACGTCCGAGAAGAGCAGGGCGCTGTGGACGCGCGGTGAGGCGCGCTCGAGCTCGGCGGCCACCAGGTCCATCAGCCGCGTGGCGTACCCGCGCCCGCGCAGCCGCTCCTCGGTGAAGACGCTGGCGATGCCGAAGCTGTCTCCCGGGGAGGGCGCGCCATCCGGGCCCCTCAGGAAGCTGTCCATCCGGTAGCTCTCGCACGAGGCGAGCACGGCGCCATCCTCCGCGCACAGCAGCCAGGTCTTCAGCACGGAGCGAGCCCACGGGTGGGCCCGCAGCCGCAGCTCGCGCTCGAGGTACTTCTCGGGTGTCAGGAGCTTCCCCCAGGCGGGATAGGTGTCGACGTCCCGCGCCGCTTTCTGGGCCTCCGTGGCGATCACCAGGCGCATGGCTGACTCACCTCACAGGGACGTGGTGAAGGGAACGCGGAAGTGCAGGAGCAGGTACGCCTGGCCCACGTGGAAGATGGACTCGTTGAGCGGCTTCGTCTCGGAGACGGTGCCCAGGCGCTGCGGCACGTAGAGGGACGAGGCCCAGCCGATGCTTACCAGGAACGACTTGGAGAGTTGGAACTCCAGGTCCGCGGCGAGCTGCGCGCCCGGCCGGATGAAGTGGGTGTTCTCCAGCTCGTCCGAGGAGAGATAGGCGTAGGTGAGGATGAGCCCCGCGTCGAGCGACAGGCGCACCGGGCTGGGCGTCAGCCCCAGGCCGAACCCCAGCGGCTTCCAGGTGGCGCCGTACATGGAGGTGTTCCGGTACTTCGGCGAGATGATGATGGAGTCCGGGATGAGCTTGAGGACCGCGGGCGCGTAGCGGACCTCGTTCATCCTGTCGAGCCGGCCCCGCTGCCGCTGGGGGACGAGGTTGCGGTGCTTGCGCAGCCACTCCTTGTCGAGCACGGCCTCCACGGAGATCTTCAACCCGGTGTGGATGGGCTGGTCCTCGAACACCGGCCCGAAGAAGAGGAAGGCGGCCGGGCCCACCGCGATGTCCACGGGTGCGGTGATACGCCGCTGGGCCGCGGAGACTCCGGGCAGCAACACACCGCACAGCAGAGCCAGGTGGACGAGCTTCATGAGGGGCATGCCTCCGGGGCGGCGTCGGGATGGCCTCGCGGCATCGAAGGATCCTGTTCTTGGAGCCCGCGACAAGGCAGGCTGGCAGGCATCCATGCTGGCATTCCGCCCCATGGGTAGGCCCAAAACCCTACACCACTTCGAGTCACCACACATGCTGACCGCATTCCTCGTTGCAACCTCACTGCAAGCACAGACCCCCACGCCTCCTCCCACTCCCGCCGCCGAGGCCACCACGGAGCGCGCCGCCGCCGCCGCCGAGAAGGCCGCCGCCGCCGCCGAGAAGGCCGCCGAGGCCAGTTCCCGGATGGCCGCCGCCGTGGAGCGCCTGAGCGAGACGCTGGGCAAGGCCCCCGCCCCTGGGACACCCGCCGCGCCGGAGGCCGCTGCCGCCAAGCCGGAGGAGCCTCCGAAGGAGGACCCGTGGAAGGGCAGCGTGGGTCTGGGCCTCATCGCCCTGTCGGGCAACTCCTCGACGCTGACCTTCAACGGCCTGGCCTCCGCCGAGCGCAAGACGAAGGGGTGGATCTACACGCTCAGGGCGCAGGGCGTGTACGGCCGCAGCCGGCTGCCCGCCACGGAGACGGAGGGAGAGCGCACGCAGGTGGTGGCGCTCGGCGCGGGCATGGACCTTCGGGTGGACCGCCGCTTCACGCCTGTGATCAGCGGCTACCTGCTCGCGGGCGCTCAGACGGACCACGTGAAGAGCGTGGAGGCGCGCGGCATCGGCGAGGCCGGCGCCGGCATCTCCTGGTGGGACGAGAAGATGCCGGACGGGCGCACCACCTCGCTGCGCACGGACCTGGCCTTCCGCTTCTCGCGCGAGACGCGCTTCCAGTACTACCCCACGCCGTTGGATCTGGAGGACGTGGACCTCGGCGGCCCGCGCGTGGGCGTGGCCTTCAGCTACGGCCTGTCCAAGGACACCGTCTTCACCGAGACGGCCGAGGCCATCCCCAACGTGCTAGGGGACCCCCGCTTCCTCTTCAACAGCACCTCCACGCTCACCGTGGGGCTGACGGACACGCTGGCCGTCGGCACCAGCTTCGTCCTCCAGTACGACAGCGCGCCCCCGCCGGGTAAGGTGTCCACGGACACGGCGCTCTCGGTCAACCTGCAGGTGACCTTCTAGGTCACTCCGAAGAAGTTCCTGCACCCCTGAGGGAGGCGCCCTGTCGGCGGACCGGTAGCGAACTGGTATGACAAGCGGACCAGTTCGCACAGGTTTCGCCCGGCAGGGGGAGACCGGACGCGGGGCGGCCTCGGGCCCTCTGCCTGGTTCACGTCGGCCGGACTCTTTCAGAGGGCGTGGAAGGATTTCCGCGGAGCCGCCTCGAGCACCGAATTATTGGAAGTTCACGTCTTCCGGCTTTGAGCGGGGAGGCGGCGAGTGGCGCAGCGGTGAAGGGAGGCTCGGCTCGAGGACCTCAGGCACGGAGCCACGGAGAAGGGAGCCACAGGTCGCGGGTCCCTCGCTGCGGGGCGGGTCCCCCCGTTGGGACGGGTCCGCCCGCCCCGGCGTCCCGCTCTTCCACGACTCACGGCTCAGGGGTTCACCCCCGGGGCGCGGGTAGCGCAGCGGGGACAGCGCCATCAGGTGCCCCAGGTGCGATTGTGGACCGATGGCACCTGCCCCCCCTGGGCTTGTGAGCACCGGGCCCGTCCGTTCCATCCTGGGCGAGCGGGACGGCCGGGGCGGGAGGACCCGGCAGCCGCCGGGGGGCCCCGCCCCGTGACGAGGGACCCGCGACCTGTGTCCCCTGCAGCGTACGTCCGTGCTCCTGCCCAGGTGCCAGCGACCCTCGGGCTCACCCCTGGAAAGCCTCGCTCCTCTGCCCTGTTGCCAGCCCCTTCTACCGTCGGTGCTACGTCTCAACCTGATCGGCGCCCTGGGCCCGCAAAAGCAACACGGCGCCGGGGAGAACCCTCGGCGCCGCGCGAGCCCGCCCGTTGGAGGCGGCGGGAAAAGCTCAGTGACCGGTGGGGGCCGGGTGGCCACCGGGGGTGGTGTTCCCCGCCCCGTGAGCGCCGCCGTGGGCGCCGGTCTTGCCCTCGATGAAGTTCAGGTCCGGCAGATCGCTCAGGTGCGAGCCGGCCGGGTTCGCGGGGCGGAACCGCGTGGCGAAGTCCGCCAGCGGCATGATGAGCATGAAGATCACGAAGAGGAACGACACGCCCATCACCAGGCGGTTGGCGCCCTTGTGGTCCTTCAGGTGCATGAAGATGAGCAGCACCAGCATGCCCTTCGTGGTGGCGATCGCGAGCGCCACCGGGAGCGCGAGCTCGAAGTGCATGCGCCCGGTGACGACCGTCAGCCCCGTGAAGAACATCAGCGCCGCCCAGACGATCCAATACGGAGCCGCGCTGTGGTGCTCCTTCATGTTGCGATCTTCCTGCTGTGACTCGTTGGCCACGGACATGATCGGAAGCTCCTGGAACTAGATGAGGTACAGCAGCGGGAAGAGGAAGATCCACACCAGGTCGACGAGGTGCCAGTACATGCTGCCCAGCTCGACCGCGGTGTAGTTGTTGGGGCCGAAGTTCTGCTCGCGCAGCGCCTTGATGGTCAGCCACACCAGCACGCTCATGCCGACGATGACGTGGAAGGCGTGCAGGCCGGTGGCCAGGAAGTAGATGCTGAAGTACAGCGGCGCGCCGGGCAGCTGCACCGCCTCCATGCGGTAGTGCCGGCCGGGCAGGGCGCCCTCGTGGAACTTGTGGCTGTACTCGAAGCCCTTGATGACGAGGAACGCGCAGGCCATGGCGATGGTGAGGATGAACATCCACGCCACCAGCTTGCTCTTGCCCTCCTTCGCGTAGTGCACGGCGAGCGCCGCCGTCAGCGAGGAGGTGATGAGCACCACCGTGTTGACGGTGCCCAGCGTCAGGTCCAGGTGCCGGCTGGCGGCCGCGAACGCATCCGGGAACAGATAGCGGTAGCAGCCGTAGCAGACGAACAGGCCCGCGAAGAGCAGGATTTCCGTCGAGAGGAACAGCCACATGCCCAGGCGGGCCGCGTGGTTCTGCACCTCGAGCGAGGCGAAGTGGTGCGCCAGCCGGGGAACCCCGGGCGTCGCACCCGCGGTGTGAGCACTAGACTGCATTGGGCACCTCGGCCTTCTTCGGATCCACGTACAGGTGCGGCTCCTCGGGGAAGGTGGGCTGCGGGCCCACGAAGTTGTGCGTCGGCGGCGGAGACTCGGAGATCCACTCGTAGCCCTTGCTGCGCCACGGGTTCTTTCCGGAGGCCTTCCCGTACGCCAGCGAGTACGTCAGGTACACGGCGATGATGATGAAGCCGAAGGCCAGCAGAGAGGAGCCCGCCGTGGACGCCACGTGCAGCGCCTGGTAGCGCTCCGGGTACTCGAAGTAGCGCCGCGGCATGCCGTAGTTGCCCAGCAGGAACTGCGGGATGAACGTGGCGTTGAAGCCCAGGATGATGAACGCCGCGGCCACCAGGCCCCACCCCTCGTGGTACGTCTTCCCGAACATCTTCGGGAACCAGTAGTGCAGGGACGCCAGGAAGGCCATCACCGTGGCGCCCACCATGATGAAGTGGAAGTGCGCCACCACGAAGTAGGTGTCGTGCCAGTGCACGTCCAGCGACGTGGTCGCCACCGCGATGCCCGTCATCCCGCCGAACACGGTGAAGAACAGGAAGCCGCAGAAGTAGGCGAACGGCGTCTTGAAGTCGACCGCGCCCTTGTAGACGGTGCCCACCCAGTTGAAGACCTTGATGGCGGTGAAGATGCCCACCAGCATGGTCAGCACGCCGAACACGCCCGCGTCGAACGTCGACTGCCCCGACACGAACATGTGGTGGCCCCACACGAAGAAGCCCACGAAGGCGATGCCCAGGCTCGAGTAGGCCACCGCGCGGTAGCCGAACACGTTCTTGCGGCTGTAGGTGGCCACCACCTCGCTCATCACTCCGAACGAGGGCAGCACCATGATGTACACGGCCGGGTGGCTGTAGAACCAGAACAGGTGCTGGAAGAGCACCGGGTCTCCGCCGCGCGCCGGGTCGAACAGGCCGAATTGGAAGAACTGCTCACCGGTGACGATGGCCAGCAGCAGGCCGATGACCGGCGTGGCCAGCACCTGGATGCAGCTGGTGGCGTAGATGGCCCACACGAACAGCGGCAGCTTGAACCAGGTGATGCCCGGCGCCCGCATGGTGTGCACGGTGACGATGAAGTTCAGACCCGTGGCGATGGAGCTGAACCCGATGATGAAGGCGCCGAAGAGCACCGGCGCCACCGTCGTCGTCGTGTGCGTGCTGTACGGGGTGTAGAACGTCCAGCCCGTGTCCAGGCCGCCGTTGATCATGCCCCACAGCGCCAGGCCCGCGCCGAACAGGTAGATGTAGAAGCTGGCCAGGTTGAGCCGCGGGAAGGCCACGTCCTTGGCCCCCAGCATGAGCGGCAGCATGAAGTTGCCGAACACCGCCGGGATGGCCGGGATCATGAACAGGAAGATCATGACCATGCCGTGGAGCGTGAACATACGGTTGTATGTCATCGCGTCCATGATGGTCGGACCCGGCGTGAGCAGCTCGATCCGGATGAGCATGGCGAAGATGCCGCCCACCAGGAAGAAGAGCAGGATCCACACCAGGAACATCAGGGCGATGCGCTTGTGGTCCACCGTCAGCAGCCACGACTTGATGGTCGTGCCGTCAACCAGGTAGCTGGGGTGGTGGTGGTCGTGGTGCGCGTCGGGGGCGTCGTGCGCGGGCAGGACACCCTCGGCTGTCGTGCTACTGGATGGGTTCATAGGCAGGTCCTTGAGAAGCGCCCTCGCGCACGTTCGGAGTGCGCAGCGACTTGATGAACTCGACGATGGCGGCCGTCTCCGCGCCCTCCAGCTTGCCCTGGAAGGTCGGCATCACGTTCTTGTAGCCCGCGACCAGGTGCGCGCCGGGATCCATCATCGACTGGGTGATGTAGGCCTCATCCACGCGGATGGTCTGCCCGCCCTCCAGCTGCTCCATGCGGTCATACATGCCCAGGAAGGTGGGGCCGATGTGCGGCGCCCCGTCCACCGTGTGGCACTTGAAGCAGCCCTGGGTACCGGCCAGCCGCTGGCCCTGCTCGGCCATGCGCGCCACCGGCGGCACCAGCGAGGTGTCCGCCAGCGCGTCCTGACGGCTGGCCAGGCGGCCGCGCTGCTGCTCCTTGAGCCACTCCTCGAAGTCCTCCGGCGAGAGGACGACGACCTCCGCCAGCATCTTCGAGTGGGACAGGCCGCAGTACTCCGTGCACAGCACCTGGTAGGTGCCGGGCTTGGTGGCGTTGAACCACGCCTGCGTGTAGCGGCCCGGCAGCGCGTCCATCTTGATGCGGAACGCGGGCACGTAGAAGGAGTGGAGCACGTCCCTGGAGGTGATGAGCAGGCGCACGTTGCGGTTGGCCGGCACGTGCAGCACGTTCACCCCGTTGGGGCCCTCCGGGTACGCGAACTTCCACATCCACTGCTTGCCCATCACGTACACGTCGTACGTGTCCTTGGGCGGCGAGGTGTACCAGACGAAGTCGCGGAACCCGATGGCGAACCACGCCAGGAAGAACACCAGCGGCACCGAGACGAAGAGGAACTCCGTCGGCAGGTTCGGCACCACGTACTCCGTGGCCTGGTTGGGCACGCGGCGGCGGTAGCGGAAGAACATGAAGACGGCCGCCAGGCCCACCGCGATCGACGACACCATGGTGACGCCGACGACGAAGTAGTGGAGATCGTCGACCTTCTCCGCGAACGTCGACGCGCGCTCCGGGAGGAAGAGGATATTGTCAGCGAGGTTGCTCATGCCGCAGCGCCTTTCTTCAGCTCGCGCCTCCAGAAGTAGATCAGCATGGTCGAGAGCGCGGTGAACACCAGCATCGCCCCCGTCCGGATGAAGCCGAACACGTAGAAGCTGTATCGCCGCATGGCGGCGTCATACTTGAAACAGGACAGGATGACCCGGTCGAAACTGGTACCCACCCGACCGTTGCCGGCCTCCACCAGGGACAGCTTCATGTCCTTGGGGGAGAAGGTGGTGCCGTAGAGGTAGCGGGAGACGCTGCCCTCGGGGGTGATGACCTGCACCACGGCGGGGTGCGCGTACTGCTTGGTGGACTCGTCGTAGCGGTACTTGAAGCCCACCGCCTCGGTGAGCTTCTGGATGTTCTCCTCCGTCCCGGTGAGGAAGTGCCAGGGGGCCGACTCCGGCTTGCCCATGGCCTGCAGGTGGCGACGGCGCCGCTGCTCGCTCTGGGCCGGCGTGTCCTTGGGATCGATGCTGACGGTGACGGCCTCGTAGTCCTTGCCCAGCTCCAGCCCCACCTCGCGCATCGCGCTCACCTGGCCATTGATGACCAGGTTACAGAGCATGGGGCACTCGTAATACACCAGCGTCAGCAGCGTGGGCTTGTCCTTGGGGAGCACATCGGCCAGCCGCACCTCGCGGCCCGCCGAGTCCAGGAAGCGCGCCTGCAGGGGCAGGGGCTCTCCCAGGTGCTCCTCCACGTCCACTCCCTGGACCTGCGGCGGCTGCTCCGCGTTGACGATCGCCTGAGGCGTCTTGCCCCCGCCGGGCAGCGCGAACGCCGGCTGGCCGACGCCCAGCAGGAGCGCCGCCACGGCGAGCCCCACGCACCAGCTGGCGCGCGAGGTGGGCAGGGAGGGGAGGGAGGACATCGACATCGGAGGCAGACCTGGTTCCTAGCGAGGGGTGGTGGGAGGAGTGGTGGGAGCCGGAGCGGTGCCGCCCGGAGCCGGGGCCGGAGCCTTGCCGCCCGGGGCCGGAGCCGGCTCGGGGGCCGGAGTCGGAGCCGGGGGCGGCGGAGGCGGACGGGCCGCGTCGGAGATGACGCGCTCGAAGGCCTGATCGAGCGGGGTGTGGGCGGCCACGCCCGGCTGGTCGCCCCAGCCGTTCTTCAGGGACTCGCGCTGGCCGGCGATCTTCTGCTCGGCATGCAGGTCCTGCTCGAATATGCGCTGGTTGACGATGCCGATCTCGTACTGGCCGATGGCGATCGGCTTGGGCGGCGGGCCGTCCGGCTGGTACTCGCGCTCGAGGTTCACCTGGCCGCGCCACGCCACGAACGAGGCCACGGCGAAGATGAGCAGCGACAGCACGCCCACCTTGACGACCTTGCCGAGGACCAGGTGGTCCTCTTCGGCCGCCACGCCATGCGCGCCGACGATGACGCGCGACTCCTGCTCGACCTGGGTCTTCTTCATGGCTGCACGTACCTCAGCGAGTCAGCGATGTACGGATCCTTCACCGGCACCGTGTAGCGGCCGCGGGCGCGGAACAGGGCGAAGCCCACCGCGATGCCGCCCACGCCCACCCAGGCGGTGATGATCGTCCACGGGAAGGTGGGCTGCGCGTCGTTGTAGGCGGGGAAGATGAGCCAGTACATGTCCACCGCGTGCACGAGGAGCAGGTACACGGCCACCACCGCCAGCTTGCGCGGCTGCAGCTTGAGGTTGCGCGACAGCAGGATGCCGAACGGAATCAGGAAGTGGACGAAGAACAGCGCGATGGACACCGGGCGCCAGCCGCCGAAGATGCGCACGTGGTACCAGGGCGCCTCCTCCGGGAGGTTGGCGATCCACACGAGCAGGAACTGGCTGAAGGCGATGTAGGCCCAGAAGGCCACGAAGGCCAGCATCAGCTTGCCCAGGTTATGGTAGTGCGCCGTCGTCACCAGGTTGCCGTAGAGGTCCTTGCCCGTGGCGTTCACCGTCGCGAGCGTCAGCACGCAGAAGGCCGCCAGGAAGCTGCCCGCGAAGTAATAGACCCCATAGATGGTCGACTGCCAGAGCGGCGTGAGGCTCATCATCCAGTCGAACGCAGCAAAAGTGATCGTAAGGGCAAGAAAAGGTAGCGAACCGGGCGACAGGAAGCGCTGCTTCACGGTGAGCATCAGGTCCCCGCCCTCGTCCTGGCGGGTGCTCCAGCCGTAGAGGCGGTGGCTGACGAAGGTCCACACCACGAAGTAGATGACCTGGCGGGCGTAGAAGAAGCCCACGTTGAGGTAGGCGTGCTTGTGGGACAGGTGGCCGCGCTGCACGTCGGTCAGCTGGTTGGCCAGCTCCGAGCCGGGCACCCAGGGGTAGAGCAGCTTGAGGGCGGGGATGAGCCCCAGGAAGAGCACCGCGAAGATGGGGATGGAGATGGCCATCGTCTCCATGGCCCGGCGCAGCACCGTCATCCACTTGGCCTTGGCCGTGTGGAAGACGGCCACCATGATGATGGCGGCCACGGAGATGCCCACCCAGTAGGCGTAGGCGAACAGGTAGCTGTGGGCGGCGGCGCGCGCGTCGCCGACGAAGGCTCCCACCGCGGTCAGCACGAGCCCGAGGATGCCGATGCCGAAGGCCGGCACCATCAGCCTGGGCGTCCCGGTGTAACGCTCCACGGAAGTCATCGGTTCTCCTGAGGAAGGGGCTGGGCACCCGCGGCGCCGCCGCGAGCGGCCTGGAGGGCGCGCACGTAGGCAACCACGGCCCACCGCTCCTGGGTGTTCAGCTCACCCGCGAAGGACGGCATCACGCCGTAGCCCTGGGTGATGGCGGTGTAGAAGTGGCCGGCGGGCTTGCCGGAGAGCTCGAGCAGCGAGGGCGGCAGCCGCAGGCCCATGTTCTCCGCGACGACGCTGTTTCCGTCACCGAGCACACCGTGGCACTGCGCGCAGACGATGGAGTACTTCTTCTGCCCCAGCTGCAGCAGGTTGCGGTCCACCTTCACGGGGATGGCCGTCACCAGCACGCCGTTGACGCTGCCCGTCGTCATGCCCGGGTTGCCCACCGGCTGCTCGCGGGCGATGGTGCCCTCGGGCGGGTGGCGCATGGCGCGCCCGTCGGCCCAGAACTCCGAGGCCTCGTAGTACTCGTACTTGGACTGCGACTCCATCCGCTGGAGGAACTCGGAGGGGATGTCACAGCCGGTCAGGGCCAGCAGGCCCAGGGCGGGGATGAGCTTCCTCATTCCTTCTCTCCCGACACGACGGTCACCTGGGTGGCGCCCAGGGCCTGCAGCTTGCTCTGCACGTCCTGGACGTCCACGCCGTCCAGCTTGGGCACGCTCAGCCAGTAGCCGTGCGTGGAGGCGCTGCGGAACGCGTCGTGCTCGAACACCGGGTGGTACGGCTGCGGCAGCCGGGCCAGGCCCAGCACGCCGAAGAAGATGCTGAAGGCCGTGCAGAGCACCGCCAGCTCGAAGGTGATGGGGATCCACGCCGGCAGGCTGAGCAGCGGGCGACCACCCACGTTCAGGGGGTAGTCGATGCTGTTCATCCACGTCTGCATGGCCAGCGCGGTGCAGGCGCCGGTGATGGCGCCGCACAGGGCGATGAGGGGAATCTTCGAGGGAGGAAGGCCCAGCGCCTCGGACCCGCCGTGCAGCGGGTACGGGGAGTAGGTGTCCATTCCCTGGAAGCCCTTCAGGCGCATCTCGTTGGTGGCCTTCACCAGCTCATCGGGGCTGGCGAACTCGGCCAGCACCCAGCTATCGAGAACCGGAGTATCCATGGCTCTAGTGCGCTCCGTGGGTGAGGGTACCGGCGGCGGCCGTCTCCACACCGTGGCTGCCGTGGTGGGCGGCGGCGTGCTTGAGCTCGAACTGCAGCTCCTTCACCTCGCTGATGGCCACCGCGGGCACGAACTTGAGGAACAGCATGAACAGCGTGCCGAACAGGCCCAGCGTGCCGATGTAGATGGTCCAGTCCACCCAGGTGGGCGTGTACATGTCCCACGACGAGGGCAGGAAGTCCTGGTGCAGCGAGGTGACGATGATGATGAAGCGCTCGCACCACATGCCGACGTTCACCAGGATGGCGGCCACCCACATCACCGGGATGCTGGTGCGCAGCTTCTTGAACCAGAAGATGTTCGGGGTGATGACGTTGCAGGCGATCATCAGCCAGTACACCCCGGCGTAGGGGCCCTTCGCGCGGTTCACGTAGAAGGTCCAGATCTCGTACTGGCTCTGGGAGTACCACGCCACGAAGTGCTCCATCATGTACCCGTAGGACACGATGAGGCCGGTGGCGAGGATGACCTTGTTCATGTTCTCCAGGTGCCGGTCCGTAATCACGTCCCTGAGGCCCATGTACTTGCGGGCCGGAATCATCAGGGTGACCACCATCGCGAAGCCGGAGAACACGGCGCCGGCGACGAAGTAGGGCGGGAAGATCGTCGCGTGCCAGCCGGGGAGCACCGACACGGCGAAGTCGAAGGACACGATCGTGTGCACCGAGAGCACCAGCGGGGTGGAGATGCCCGCCAGAATCAGGTAGCCGATCTTGTAGTTGTGCCAGTGCCGCCCGGAGCCGCGCCAGCCGAGGCTGAAGATGCCGTAGGCGATGCGCTGAGCCCGCGTCTTGGACGAGTCACGCAGCGCGGCCAGGTCCGGGATGAGGCCGATGTACCAGAAGAGGATGGAGACGGTGAGGTACGTCGAGATGGCGAACACGTCCCACACCAGCGGCGAGCGGAACTGCGGCCACGCGCCCAGGGTGCTGGGGTAGGGAATCAGCCAGAAGGCGAACCAGGGGCGGCCGGTGTGTAGCAGCGGGAAGAGGCCCGCGCACATGACGGCGAACAGCGTCATCGCCTCGGCGAAGCGGTTGATGCTGGTGCGCCACTTCTGCTGGAAGAGCAGGAGGATGGCGGAGATGAGCGTACCGGCGTGGCCGATACCCACCCACCAGACGAAGTTGATGATGTCGAAGGCCCAGCCCACCGGCTGGTTGTTGCCCCACACGCCGATGCCCTTGGCCAGCGTGTACGTCACGCCGACCACCAGGCCACCCAGCGCGGTGAGCGTGATGCCGAACAGCATCAACCAGCCCTTGCCGGGCTTCTGCCAGACGTAGTCCAGCAGCGTGTCATTGAGCGACTTGTCGTCGTGGTGCGGCGCGACGAGGTGCCGTGGCTCGAGGGGATCGATCACGACATCGGAGGCAGTGGTCTCGGCCATGGTCAGTGCTCTCCTTCACGCGCCTTGGGCGCTGGAGCCAGAGCGGAATTCGGGTTGCGCAGTCGCACGAGGTGGACGGTGCGGGGCTGGGTGCCCAGCTCGTGCAGCAGCTTGTAGTGACGCTCGTCGTTGTGCAGCTGGGTGACGCGGGCCTGCTGGTCATGCAGCGAGCCGAAGCTGATGGCCTGCGTGGGGCACGCCTGCTGGCAGGCGGTGTGGAGCTCGCCCTGCTTGCCGGCCCCGGCGCTCTGCTCGAAGGTGATGGTCCGGCGCTCGATGCGGGCGTTGATGCGGGTGCGCTCGATGCGCTGCACGCAGTAGGTGCACTTCTCCATGACGCCGCGGTTGCGCACCGTGACGTCCGGGTTCATCGCCATCTTCTCGGTCGGCGTCTTGCCCTTGGTGTAGTGCAGGTAGTTGAAGCGGCGGACCTTGTAGGGGCAGTTGTTGGAGCAGTACCGCGTGCCGACGCAGCGGTTGTACACCATGTCGTTGAGGCCCTCGTCCGAGTGGACGGTGGCGTTCACCGGGCAGACGTACTCGCAGGGCGCCTTCTCGCAGTGCACGCACATCACCGGCTGCATGATGAGCTGCGGGTTGGCGTCCGGCTCCGCGCGGCTCTCGTAGCCGCCCTCGTAGATGCCGGCGCCGGAGAAGTACCGGTCGATGCGCAGCCACTGCATCTCACGGCTGCGGGAGACCTGGTCCTTGCCCACCACCGGGATGTTGTTCTCCGCCTGGCAGGCCACCACGCACGCGGCGCAGCCGGTGCAGCGGGACAGGTCGATGGCCATGGCCCACTTGTACTCGGCCCGCTCGTTGCTCCCCTCCTGCTTCTCCTTCGTGTACTTGAAGGCAGGCATGAGGTTCTCTTTGTTCCCCTCGGCGTCCAGATTGCCTCGGGTGCGAGCGAGAGCCTCGACCACGTGGTGGTCCGTCTTGCGCTTGCTCCACTCGTCCAGCGTGAAGTCCAGCGCGATGGGACGGCCCGCCGTGCTCCAGTGCTGCTGGGTGGAGACGAGCTTGTACGTCTCGCGCGTCTTGGTCAGGGTGGCGCCGCCGTCGAACCAGGGCGCGTTGATGCTGCGCACCAGGTTGGCGTTGTAGCCCTTGCCCTGCGCCGTCGTCTCGTGGAGGCCGGTGCGGCCGTAGCCCAGCGGCAGCGTCACCGCGCCGTTGGCGTGGCCCGGCATGATCCACACCGGGGCCTGCAGCTTGCGGCCGCCGTAGCTCACCTCCACCACGTCACCGCGCTCGACGCCCAGCGCCGCGGCGTCCTTGGGGCTGATGAGCAGCGGGTTGTCCCACACCAGCTTGGTGATGGGGTCCGGCAGCTCCTGCAGCCAGGACATGTTGGAGAAGCGGCCGTCGAAGACCTTGTAGTCCGGGATGAAGTTGATCTCGAACTGGCCGGCGGCGGCGGCGGGCGCCTGGTACGCGTTGATGAGGGCGGAGGCGGCGTCCACGTTGCCGGGCGTGGCCACCGGGGTGGCGGTGCTGCCCGGGACGATGCCCACGGAGACGAGCTGCTCCCAGTGGGACTCGAAGTCCGCGATGCCGGCGGCCTGGCCGCGCCAGAAGTCGCGCAGCAGCTGGTAGGACGGGCGGAAGGGCTCATCCAGGAAGACGGCCAGCAGCTCGGACTCCGGCACGCCGTTGAAGAGCGGCTGGATGAGCGGCTGGGCGATGGAGACGGTGCCATCCACCGAGCGGCCATCGGTCCACGACTCGAGCTGGTGGGCGGCCGGGATGAACCAGTCCACCAGGGCGGACGTCTCGTCCTCGAAGAGCGAGGTGTAGATGACGTTGAGCCTGGCGCGGTTGGGGTTCTTCGCCGGGTCCAGCAGCTCCGCCAGCCCCGCGTCCGCGGGCAGCGAGTAGACGGGGTTCCAGGCGGTGATGACCAGCGTGTCGACGGTGCCGGCCTTGATGTCGTTGACCAGCTCGCGGATGCCGGCCAGGCCCGTGTTCTCCGCGATGGCGGGCACGTAGCTGACCGTCTTGCCCACGCTGCCCAGCGCCACGTTCAGCGCGTGGGCCAGGGCGTGCACCGCGGCGGGCTGGCGCTCACCGGCCACCACCAGGCAGTTGCCCTCGGCGTTGCGCAGATCCGCGGCGACGGCGGCGATCCACTGCTCGGCGTTGGCGGGCGCGGCGGACTTGGCGCCAGCGGCGGCGGCCAGTCCAGCGGCCCCTCCACCCACGGCGCGAGCCACGGCGGCGGCCACCCCGAGGATGTCCGCGGAGCGCACCGGCAGGCGGTGGTCCGCCATGCCGCCGGTGATGGAGTAGCGCGGCTCCGCCACGTACAGGCGGTTGAGCTTGCCCATGTTCGGGTCGCGCCGATGGGCGAACTGCCGCGCGTAGGTGAGGTTGGTGGGGCGGCTGTCCAGGAAGTCGCCATCCAGGGAGAGGATGATGTCGGCCTTGCTGAAGTCGTACAGCGCCGTGTACGGCTGGCCGAAGACGGCGCGGGTGGCCTCGTGCGCCTGCTCCTGGGTGACGTCGGTGTGGCTGTAGAAGCGGGCGGAGGGCAGCTTCTGCTGGATGCGGCTGCGCAGGTGGCCCAGCAGCGGCGAGTTCAGCGGCTCGGTGAGGAAGCGCACCCGGGCGCCGCCGTCGGCGGTGGCGGACTTGCCCACCAGGCCGGCGATCTGCTCGGAGAAGGTGCGCAGCGAGCGCGGGTTCTTGCCCTGGCGCAGCACGCGGGCGCGCTGCGGATCGTACAGGGAGAGCAGGAAGGCCTGCTCGAAGACACCGGCCGCGCCCTGGTTCACCGGGTGCTGCGGGTTGCCTTCCACCTTCACCGGGCGGCCCTCGCGGGCGGTGATGAGCAGGCCGGAGGTGTGGCCGGCGAACGTCATCCCGGACGCGTAGTGCAGCGGGTTGCCCGGGGTCAGCTCGGGCGGCGTCTTGGTGAAGGGCACCATCCGCTCGTCCGGCGGACGGGTGGAGCAGGCGGTGGCGCCGGCCAGCGCCAGCGAGGCGCCGATGAGCTGCATGAACTCACGGCGGGCCACGCCGGTGGGCGGCAGGTCCGCGCCCTCGGGGAACTCGGGCCCCACCGTCTCCAGGTACTCGGGCTTGCCCAGCCGCTCCTCGAGGCTGCGCCAGTACGTCCGGCCATAGCCGTTCTCGGAGGCCACGCCCGAGGCGGCGGCGTGGTCCAGCGCCGAGCCGACCTCGTCGTGCTCGTGCGGGTGGGCGTGGTCATGCTCCTCGGCCGCCGCGGCCTGGTTGGACAACACCGGCAGGGCGAAGGAGGAGGGGGTGTCTTGCGACGGAGCGCCGTGCTTCTTCGGATTCATCGGTGGCATGTGGAGCAGCTCGTCCGCGAGTGAACGTCGTAATCGGTGGCCAGCTTCTCCCCGAGGGCGACTGCCTCCTCGGGCTTGGCGGGCGGGGTCCAGGTCATGCTGGTGATGTACTCCAGCGGCCGCAGGTGCGGCTTGGGATCGCGGTGGCAGTCCAGGCACCAGCCCATGGTGAGCGGCTGCTTCTGCTCCACGGCGGCCATCTCGTCCACGCGGCCGTGGCAGCTGTAGCAGCCGACGCCCTTGTTCACGTGGATGGCGTGGTTGAAGTAGACGAAGTCCGGCAGGTTGTGCACGCGGACCCAGGGGATGGCCCGGTCGGTGAAGTAGGCCTCGCGCACCTGGGTGAGGTACGGGCTCTTGTTCCACACCTGCGCGTGGCAGGACATGCACACGGTGGTGGAGGGGATGCCCGCCGAGGGCGACTTCTCCACCGTCCAGTGGCAGTACCGACAGTCGATCTGCTCGTCACCGGCGTGGTGGCGGTGGTCGAACTCGATCGGCTGTTCGTACGGGCGCTGCATGTTGGTGCCGTACGGCGAGCGTACGTACGCCATCAGGCCGCCGATGGCGATTGCAGGCACCGCGAGGAGGCCCGCGGCGGAGAACCGCGAGACCGTGTTCGTCCAGCGAGGGAAGAGTGGGCCGCTCATACCAGGACCAGGGGGAAGCAGGGGACTGAAGAGGAACGCGACAGGGAGGAAGACGAGCCGTACCGAGGGAAGACTTCGGAAGGCAGGGCCAATAGCGGCCTCATCTCGTCGGAGGAGTCAGGGCGACGCTTGGGGCGCACGCAAGGCATGGCAATCACGAACAAGTCGATGACCGAATCCTGAAGAGATGCCGCGGGCGGGTCCCTCCTCCTGCTCCCGTCCCAACGCGGCGCGCGACCATCGACCATCGACTCCCTACTGTCAACCTTCTTTCGTTGCGCGCCGGACCCGCCGGGTAGCGCAGATAGCACAGCGTCCCGAGACAGGTGCAGTGAGGTTGCTGCGCGGGATGACGTTCTCTTCTGGCAAGAGATAGGGGGGGTGAACCCGTACCAACTCGGTCCGGATCAGCCGCCGGGGGGAGGCGGCCCATCCGGGGCCGGCGCTCAGTCCGGCTCGGAGGCGTCCGGATCGCGCCAGCGCTCCCGGCGGCGCTCCTGGAGCCGGGTGACGAGCTGCTGGGCCCTGGCATCCTTTAGATAGCGCGGGTCGTGCCGCGAGCCCTTGCCCTGGTTGCAGCGGGCGCACGCCAGGCCGAGGTTCTCCAAGGCATCGGTGCCGCCGTGGGTCCGGGGGATGATGTGCTCGATGGTGGCGCGGCTGATGGGGTCGCCATTCAGGTCCACCATGAGGTGGGCGTTGCAGTGCAAGCACTTTCCGAGCCAGACCTCGTGGCCGCGGAAGTCGGTGCGCTCGAAGGTGGAGTCGGTGGCGATGATGTCCAGGACGCGGCGGCGCTTGGAGGCACTCATGGGGCCTACACCTCGATGACGGCTTCGTCGGCGATGACGAAGATGCGCTCGCCCCCGCGCCGGCTCATGTCCAGCCCCCCGGTGAAGGCGCTGAATGCGGGAAGTATGCCGACCGCCTCGCCGACGTGGAAGCAGGGCAGCCGCAGCCGGTCGGCGCCATGGGACAGGCGGACCACGGGGTGCAGGTGCCCGGCCCAGCTGTAGCGGCCTGTCGCGGGCTCGGGGTGGTGGGCGAAGCGGAAGGGGCCCTCGTCCAGGTGCTCCTCGTGGACGTCCAGGCGCCACTCGGGGGGCAGCGACTTGAGGTGCCGGTCGTGGTTGCCCCGGACCAGGACCATCTCCACGTCATGGCCGGCCCGCCAGGTGGCGATGCGCTCCCGGACGGCGGGGGTGATGCCTCGCTTGGAGTGGATGAGGTCCCCCACGAGCAGCAGCCGTTGGGCCTGGGTGCGCTCCAGCGCTCGGGAGAGGCGGGCCAGGTCGTCCTCCAGGACGCCGGCGGGCAGGGGGATGCCGTGCTGCTGGAAGCTCTCGGGCTTGCCCCAGTGCAGGTCCGCCACCGCCAGCAGACGGGCCTCGGGCCAGTACAGAGCGCGCTCGGGGAGCAGCTCCACCTCTCTACCGCTCACGCGGACCTGGCATCTTCGCGTTGCCATCGCTCCTTGAGGCGCTCCACCCGCTCCAGGAGGGACTCATTGGAGAGGCTCGCGCTGATGCGCTCGACGACGAGCGGGAAGGCCAGCGGCGTGGGCCGCCGGACGGGGATGAGCTCCAGGCTGGAGTGCTCCAGGCGCTCCAGGGTGCCGGCCAGCCGGTTCTGCTCGAAGTGCTGCTCCAGCACCTCGCGCCGGGCCTGGACGAGCAGCAGGTTGTCCGGGTCGTACTTGAGGAAGACGTCGTAGAGCAGCGAGGCGCTGGCCTGGACCTGGCGCGTGGACTTGCGAGCGCCGGGCAGCCCTGGGAGCACCAGCCCGGCCACCCGCGCGATGTCCCGGAATTGGCGGCGCGCCAGCTCGCTCAGGTTGACGCTCTCGAGGATGTCCTCCACCAGCCGCTCTCGGGTGAAGAGGGCCGGGCGCAGCGCCTCCTCGAAGGGGAAGTCGTCCGGCGTGAGGAACTCGATGCCGTAGTCATTCACCGAGAGGCTGAAGGTGGACTTGCGCAGCCGGGTGAAGCGCAGGGCCAGCAGGGCCGCCAGGCCCTCGTGCACCAGCCTGCCCTCGAACGGGTAGAGGAAGAGGTGGTGCCCCTCGCGCGTCTGGCACGTCTCGGCCAGGCAGCTGCTGGCGGCGGGGATGCGAGACAGGCGTGCCTGCGCGTCGAGCACCGGCCAGGCCGCGGCCAGCTCCTCGGCGCTGACGTCTCCGTGGCGAGCCGAGTGCAGCGTCCGGCGCACCGCCGCGGCCAGGGAGCCGGACAGGGGCAGCCGGCTGCCGTACCAGCGCGGCGTCTGAGAGACTTTTCCCTTCGCCGGCTTCACGTAGGCCGTCATGTCCTTGAGCCGGCTGAACTCCAGCCGCTTGCCCGCGAAGAGGAAGGTGTCCCCGGGGCGCATGCGGCTCACGTAGGACTCCTCCACCGAGCCGATGCGCCCTCCGCTCCAGTAGCGGAGCTGGACCGTGGCATCCGAGGAGATGGTGCCGATGTTGAGCTTGTGCAGCCGGGCGATGCGCGCGTCCGCGACGATGAAGCGGCCCTCGTGCTCCACCACGCGGCGGAACTCGGGGTAGGCGCGCAGGGTGGCGCTGCCCTCGCGCACCAGCGCCAGGGTCCACTCGAACTCCTCGTCCGAGAGGCTCCGGTAGCTGGTGGCCTCACGCACCTCGGCGCGCAGGGCCTCGCGGGTGAAGCCGCCGCCCATGGCGCACGTGACGAGGTGCTGCGCGAGCACGTCCAGCGGCTTGCTCAGGGGCAGGCGGGGCTCCACCTCGCCTCGCTGGAGGGCCTCGCGCGCGGCGGCCATCTCCACCAGCTCCAGCGCGTGCGTGGGGACGAAGAGCAGGTGGCAGGTCTCTCCGGGGCGGTGGCCGCTGCGCCCGGCGCGCTGGAGCGAGCGGGCGATGCCCTTGGGGCTGCCCACCTGCACCACGCGCTCCACCGGGCCGAAGTCCACGCCCAGGTCCAGCGAGGAGGTGCACACCACGATGCGGACGCTGCCGTCCTTCAGGCCTCGCTCCACCCGCTCGCGCTCCTCCCGGTCGATGGAGCCGTGGTGCAGGGCAATCACGCCCTCCCACTCGGGACGGGCGAAGCGCAGCCCCTCGAACCAGCGCTCCGCCTGGGAGCGGGTGTTGGTGAAGAGCAGGGTGGTGCGGGCCGGGTCCAGCCAGGCGCCCACCTTCTCCAGCATCGAGAAGCCCAGGTGGCCCGCCCAGGGGAAGCTGTCCACGCTGTCCGGCAGCAGCGTGCTCACCTCTATAGGGCGCTCGAGGTCCGCGCTCAGGAGGGTGGGCGTGGCGAGCGCGCCGGCGACGGCCTGGGCCGCCGCGTCCAGGTTGGCGAGCGTGGCCGACAGCGCCCAGGTGCGAACGCCCGGAGCGAAGCGGCGCAGGCGCGCCAGGGCCAGCTCCATTTGCGTGCCGCGCTTGGTGCTGAGCAGCTCGTGCCACTCGTCCACGATGATGGAGCGCAGGCCGGCGAAGAGCTCCGAGGAGCGCTCGTTGGCCAGGAGCAGCGAGAGGGACTCGGGCGTGGTGATGAGGACCTCGGGCAGCCGGTCTCGCTGGCGCTGGCGCACGGAGGAGGAGGTGTCCCCGGTGCGGCTCTCCACGGTGATGTCCGCGCCCAGCGTGTCCAGCGGTGCCAGCAGGGCCAGCTCCACGTCTCGGGACACGGCGCGCAGCGGCGTCACATAGAGGATCTGCAGGCCCTTGCGCCCACCCTCGGCCACGTCGGCGAGCGGTCCGATATAGGCGGCGTACGTCTTCCCCGCGCCCGTGGGGACATGGATGAGGCCGCTCTCGCCCCGCGCGTACGCGGCCCAGGCCTGCTCCTGGAAGGGGTAGGGCGTCCACCCGCGCTCCTGGAACCAGCCTCGGAGCCGCTCGAGCGGACTCCGGGTGTCGCCATCTAAAGGAGGAGCAGGCAGAGAAGGCTTCTTCGCCCGGGTCGGACGCCGAGTCCTCCTCTCAGTGCTGGGCATGGAGCAGCTCCTTGAGGCTCTCGAGCGAGTCCGCGTCCTGGGGCTTCTTGTCCAGGCGCCACCGGGCGATGCGCGGGAAGCGCAGCGCGACGCCCGACTTGTGGCGGGGCGAGGCGGCGATGCCCTCGAAGTGCAGCTCGAACACCTGCTCCGGGGCGACGGAGCGCACCGGGCCGAACTTCTCGCGCGTGTGGGCGCGGATCCACCGGTCCAGCCGGGCGATCTCCTGGTCCGTGAGCCCCGAGTACGCCTTGGCCACGGGCAGCAGCTCCGAGCCGTTCCACACCGCGAAGGTGTAGTCCGTGTAGAGCGAGGAGCGGCGCCCGTGCCCCGGCTGCGCGTAGAGGAGCACCGCGTCCACGGCGAACGGGTCGATCTTCCACTTCCACCAGTCTCCGCGCTTGCGGCCGTGCTGGTAGGTGGACTCGAGGCGCTTGAGCATGAAGCCCTCGACGTTGCGCTCACGGGACTCGTGCCGCAGCTCCGCCAGCCTCTCCCACGAGTCCGCCTGCACCGCCGGCGACACGGTGAAGTGCGGCCGGCCTCTCAGCAGGGCCTCCAGCCGCCAGCGGCGCTCGCGCAGCGGACGGCCTCGCAGGTCCTCTCCGCCTTCCTCCAGCAAGTCATAGGCGATGAAGGAGGCGGGAGCCTCGGCGAGCACCTTGGCCGTCAGCTTCTGCCGGCCGATGCGCCGCTGCAGCCGGCTGAAGGGCAGGGGACGGCCGTTCTCGTAGGCGAGCACCTCTCCGTCCAGCACCGTCCCATCCGGCAGGGCCTCGGCGGCCTTGGTGATCTCCGGGAAGCGCTCGGTGATGAGCTCTTCGCCGCGGCTCCAGAGATAGACACCGCCCTTGCGGCGGATGAGCTGGCCGCGGATGCCGTCCCACTTCCACTCGACGAGCCAGTCCTGGGGAGCGCCCAGCGACTCCACCGGCTGCTCCAGCGGCGAGGCCAGATAGAACGGATACGGCCGGGACACGTCTCCGTCCGACACGTCGGGGGAGAGCAGCTGCTCGAAGAAGGCTCGCGAGGGCGCCCACGTCCCCATCAGCCGATGGGACACGGTGGCCGCAGGCAGCTGCGCCACCTGCGCCACGGCGCGCACCACCAGCGTGTCCGAGACGCCCACGCGCAGCTCGCCGGTGAGCATCTTGTTGAGGAGGAACAGCTCGCGCCGGGGCAGCACCTTCCACCAGGAGAGCACCTGCTCGCGCTGCTGGGTGACTTCCAGATCCTTTAGAGGAAGCAGCCGCTCCTCCAGCCACCAGGACAGGGGCATCTCCTCGGGCGCGGCGGGACGCTCGTATTGATCGAGGAGCAGCGCGATGACCTCCGCCAGGTCGCCCACGGAGGCGTAGACCTCCGCGAAGAGCCAGTCGGGGAGGCCCGTCAGCTCCTGCGTCCACGGCACCAGCACCTTCGACGTCAGCAGCCGCTTCAGGCGCCGGCCGGTGAGGAAGTACAGCGCCCAGGCCGCGTCCTGGGCCGGAGCATCCCGGAAGTAGCGCACCATCGCCTCCACCTTGGCGTTGGTGGAGGTGGTGGCGTCGAGCGCGTCATAGAGGTCCGCGAAGCGCCGCATCTCAGTCCTCCGCCTCGCCCTCGAAGGGCGTGGAGAGTGGAGCGGCATCCAGCCCCTTCTCGCGCAGGTAGCGCGCGAGCGGCTCGCTGTAGCCGTGGGTGACGAGCACCCGGCTCGCCTGCGTCTCCTCCACCGTACGCAGCAGCTCCGGCCAGTCCGCGTGGTCCGAGAGCACGAAGCCGCGGTCGAAGCCGCGCCGCCGCCGGTTGCCGCGCACGCGCATCCAGCCCGAGGCGAACGCCGTGGCGAAGTCCCCGAAGCGGCGCATCCACGTGGAGCCGCCCGCGCTCGGAGGCGCCAGCACCAGCGCCCCGGCGAAGGAGGCGCCCTTCTCCGTCTCGGAGACGAGCTGGGTCGGCAGCATCCGCACGCCGGCCTCGCGGTAGCAGCCCACCAGGCCGTTCACCGCGCCATGCACGAGCACGGGCCGGTCCGTGAGGCGCGCCAGCTCTCCGAGGATGCGCTGCGCCTTGCCCAGCGCGTAGCAGAACAGCACCGAGGCCCGTCCCGCCTCGCGGTTGCCGTCCCACCAGCGGAGGATGTCCTCGGCCACCAGGCGCGGATCATCCCAGCGGTAGATGGGCAGCCCGAAGGTGGCCTCGGTGATGAGGGTGTCGCAGCGCACCACCTCGAAGGGCACGCAGGTGGGGTCGGGCGTGCGCTTGTAGTCGCCGGAGACGATCCACACCTCGCCCTGGTGCTCGATGCGGATCTGCGCGCTGCCGAGCACGTGGCCCGCGGGGTGGAAGCTCACGGTGACGTCGCCCACGGTGAGCCGCTCGCCATACTCCAGCGTGGTCAGCTCCGCGTCCTGCCCCAGCCGCTTGCGCAGCAGGCCCTGTCCGGCCCGTGCCGCCAGATAGCGCTGGCTGCCGCCACGGGCGTGGTCGCCATGGGCGTGGGTGATGAGGGCCCGCTCCACCGGGCGCCAGGGATCGATGTAGAAGCCCCCGGGCGGGCAGAACAGGCCCTGGGGCGTCACCGAGACCAGCGGCGGTCTGTCCTGGAGAGCAGTGGCACCCAAAGCCTCTTTCAATTAACGACGCCACAGGTTGGCGGCCACAGCGGGGAGCAGCCAGGTCACCTGCTGCCTCCGAGACCAGGGAGGCATCCTTCTCCCGGAGCGACCCGGGCTCCCGGGAAGGGATGGACTTCCATGGCGTTGGCTGCCAGGAGATAACTCCGCCGTCCTCCCCCCGAGCAACCTTACATGGCGCCCGCTCTCCTGCTCTCTCTCCTGCTCTCGCAGCCGAAGATCGTTCTCTACGCCGCTCACGGGGACACGAATGACCCGGCCTCCTATGACATCTCCACGTGGGAGCCGGGGCACCAGCTCTTCATCGCGGTGGACCAGGCCAGCCTGCGCGAGGAGCCCGACGAGGAGACGCGCGTGGTGGCCTCGCTCGCGCTGGGCTCGCCCGTGACGGTGAAGCAGCGCTCGGGCGAGCGGGTGCGGGTGCTGGATCGCGTGGACCACTGGTACCTGGTGGAGGCGAAGGACGCGGAGGGCAGGACCGTGAGCGGCCACCTGTTCGGCAACCTCCTCACCCCGCTGCGCTTCGAGAAGGATCTCGACGGAGACGGCGAGAAGGAGCTCGCCACGGTGGCGATGACGGCGGACTTCAAGATCCGCGTGCGGGTGATGGAGCCGAGGCTGCCGCCCAACCAGCGCGTCGCCTACCTGGATCTACGGCCCGCGGGCGCGGGGCCGGGAGGCTCGGTCAAGGCCACCTTCGTGGACCCCAGGAAGGCCGGCGTGGCGCTGCTGATGGTGGAGTCCATTCCCGAGGCGGACAGCACCAGCTTCAAGGCCTTGCTCAGCTACGTGGTGCCCGGGCGCAATCACGAGGCGCTCGGCACGGTGATGGAGTCGCTCTCCCTGACGGAGCGGGTGGACCCGCCCCTCGTGGTCCGCCATGCCGTCTCCTTCCAGCGAAAGAAGCGGCGGCTCATCTCCGTGGAGACACGCAAGGGCGAGTCAGAGAGCGGAAAGACCGTGAAGGTCCGTCGCATGTATCAATGGAAGGACGGCGTCTACGTGGAGGAGCGCAAGAAGCGTTAGGGCTCCGGCCGTCACGTCTCACTTTTCCTACACTCAGTAGGAACCGGGGGGCCCTTTCCAGGAGAGCGCCTGGTGGGGGAAACTCCATCACAGGCCCCCGAGGAACCCAATGATGATGAACGCACAGGAGCGGAAGGCGGCGTATCGCCAGCGCGCGGAGAAGGGGGAGTCGGTCCCCGTCTCGGTGGAGATCCCCGCGGATCTCGACACGCCGCTGTCGGCGTACCTCAAGCTGGGAGCTGGCTCGCGGGGTTTCATCCTCGAGTCGTGCCACGGCGGCGAGCGCTTCGGGCGCTACAGCCACGTGTGCACCTCTCCCACCGGTCGCGTCCGGCTGGATCGCAACGGGGCCACCCTGTGGCGGGGCGAGCGCGAGGAGCGCCGCGACGGCAAGCCGCTGGAGGTGCTGCGAGCGCTGTGGCGCGAGCATGCCGTGGCCGCGCTGCCGGGCGAGGCGCCATTCCTGGGCGGGCTGGTGGGCTACCTCGGCTACAACTGCGCCTCCTGGTTCGAGCGCCATGTGCCGGACCGGCACTCGAATGATCTGTCGTTCCCGGACTCCGAGTGGCTGCTGGCCGAGGAGTTCGTCACGCATGACACGCGCACCCAGGCGCTCAAGGCCACGGTCATCGCCCGGCCCGCGCTGCACGGGAGCGTCGCGCAGGCGCTGAAGGACGCGGAGGAGCGCGCCGAGGCCATGGCCGAGCGCCTGCGCAGGCCGCTGCCGCCCGAGGCCTATGCGCCGGCCCCGAAGATGCGCGGCGAGCCCGATCCCATCGTCCACTGGGACCGCGCGGGCTACGAGGCCGCGGTGGAGCGCGTGAAGGAGTACATCCGCGCCGGAGACTGCATGCAGGTGGTGCTGGCGCGGCGGTTCGAGTCTCGCGGGACGCCACCCCCGCTCAGCCTCTATCGCGCGCTGCGCAGGGTGAACCCCTCGCCGTACCTCTTCCTGGTGGAGCTGGGCGAGGCGCGAGCGCTGGTGGGCGCCTCGCCGGAGCTGCTGGTGCAGGTGCGCGACGGGGACGTGGTGGTGCGGCCCATCGCCGGCACTCGCCGCCGCGGCGCCACCGAGGCCGAGGACCAGTCGCTGGAGAAGGAGCTGCTCGCGGACGAGAAGGAGCGCGCCGAGCACATGATGCTGGTGGACCTGGGGCGCAACGACGTGGGGCGCGTGGCGGCGCCGGGCTCCGTGCGCGTCGAGGAGCTGATGGTCATCGAGCGCTACAGCCACGTGATGCACATCGTCTCGCAGGTGCGCGGCAAGCTGGGCTCGGAGTACGACGCGCTGGATGCGCTGGCGAGCACGTTCCCGGCGGGCACCGTCTCCGGCGCTCCGAAGATTCGGGCCATGCAGATCATCGACGAGCTGGAGCCCATGCGGCGCGGGCCCTACGCGGGCGCGGTGGGCTACCTGTCGTTCTGCGGCACGCTGGACGTGGCCATCGCGCTGCGCACGTTCTTCGTGGACGGAGACCGCACGCTGTGGACGGCGGGCGCGGGGCTGGTGGCGGACTCGGTTCCCAGCCTGGAGGCGGACGAGACGGAGGCCAAGGCCCGGGCGCTCGGCACCGCGCTGAAGCTGGCTCGCGAGGGAGGTGGGCGATGATCCTCGTCATCGACAACTACGACTCGTTCACGTTCAACCTCGTGCAGCTGCTGTTCACGCTGGGCGCCGAGGTGAAGGTGGCGCGCAACGACGAGATCGACGCGGCGGGCGTGCTCGCCTCGGGGGCCTCGCACGTGGTGGTGTCTCCGGGGCCGTGCACGCCGTACGAGGCGGGCGTGAGCATGGCCGCCATCCGCGATGCGCGGGTGCCGGTGTTCGGCGTGTGCCTGGGGCATCAGTCCATCGGCGCCGTCTTCGGCGGCAAGGTGATTCGCGCCCCCGAGCCCGTCCACGGCAAGACGACGTCGGTCCAGCACAGCGGGACGGGCCTCTTCACCGGGGCGTCCCAGGGCTTCCGGGCCGGGCGCTACCACTCGCTCGTGGTGGAGGCCTCGACGCTGCCGGCGGAGCTGGAGGCCACGGCGTGGACGCCGGATGGGCTCATCATGGGCCTGAAGCACCGCCAGCGGCCCATCGTCGGCGTGCAGTTCCACCCGGAGAGCGTGCTGACGCCCGAGGGCCCGACGCTGGTGAAGAACTTCCTCGAAGGGCGGTACTGAGCGTAGAGGAAGCCTCGGAACCCTTCTTCCGAGGTGAAGCTCGATGGCCGCCGTTCCCTGTCGCCTGCTCCGCGTCTGGGCTGTGCTCGCGCTCAGCGCCGCCTGTGCCTCCACTCCCACTCCCGGCGCTCAGGAGCGCGGTGAGTACGCCCTCACGGAGGACGTGAGCCTGCGGCGCGTCGCCCCGGGCGTCTGGGTCCACACGACGATGGGCAGCGGGCCCTATGCCAACATCCCGGCCAACGGGCTGCTCGTCGAGGATGGTGATGGCTCCATCCTGGTCGATACGGGCTGGGACGCTCGGCAGGCCGAGAGCCTGCTGACGTGGGCTCAGGATGTGCTGCACCGTCCGGTGAAGGCCGCCGTGGTGACGCACTCTCACGAGGACCGGACGGGAGGCATCTCCGCGCTCCTGGCGCGTGGGCTCCCCGTCTACGGACAGGAGGAGACGGCGCGGATCGCGGCGGCCAGCAAGGAGCCAGTCCCCTCACTCACCTTCGCGGAGACCCAGGCCCTGGGACCGCTCGAGCTCTTCTTTCCTGGCCACGGCCACGCGCCCGACAACATCGTGGTCTGGCACCCGGGCGGCGCGGTCCTCTTCGGCGGCTGCTTCGTGAAGGGCGGCGAGTCGAAGGACCTGGGCAACGTGGGGGATGCGGACACGGCGGCCTGGCCGGCGAGCGTGGACAGGACGCGTGAGCGCTTCCCCCAGGCGCGCATCGTCGTTCCAGGCCATGGCGCGCCGGGAGGGCCGGAGCTCCTGACGCACACCCAGGCGTTGCTTCGCGCGAGTCCCACCGCCCGTTGAGGGGAAGTACGCCTGGTACGCCTCTTCGACGTTCAACGCTTCCCTCCGGCACGGGCCCAGCCGGCTCCTCGGGCGCTCTCCCTCTCACTCCAGGGAGAACGCAGCCGCCCGGAAAATCCGGCCACGGTTTCTTCAGGCCCCTGGAACCCACCAGGCCTTCCCGAGGAAGCCTGTGCCGGTGTGTTCACTCCGCGCGCTGGCCTGGAGCACTCCCGGGCCGGGTGCGCCCAGGCGCGGGTGTCCTCGTCTATCGTCCCGCGCTCCCATGATGGAACACCGCCTTGGAGAGCTCTTCGCCCTGGTGACGGCCTGCTGCTGGGTCGCCAGCAGCTTCTGCTTCGAGAGCGCGGGGCGGCGCATGGGCTCGCTGGTGGTGAACCTCGTCCGGCTGGTGCTGGCGCTCGGGCTGCTGGGGATGCTCTGCCTCGTGCGGCGGGGGATGTTCCTGCCGCTGGATGCGCCAGCGAGCGCGTGGCTCTGGCTGTCGCTCAGCGGGGTGCTCGGCTTCTTCCTGTCCGATATGTGCCTGTTCCGGGCGTTCGTCCTCCAGGGGGCGAGGCGCAGCATGTTGATGCTGTCGCTGGCGCCGGTGTTCGCCGCCCTGCTCGATGTGCTCGTGCGACGCTATCCCCTCTCGTGGTTCGATCTGCTGGGGATGACGCTCACGCTCGCCGGGGTGATGTGGGTCACCCTCGAGCGCTCGGGGAGCGACGCGCCGCACACCCGGCGAGACAAGCGCCAGGGCGCGGTGCTCGCGCTGCTGGCTGCGGTGGCGCAGGCCCTGGGCGCGACTACCGCGGCCCATGGCATGCGCCTGGAGGACGGAGGGCAGTACGACGCGATGGCGGCCACCTTCATCCGGGCCGTCGCGGGGGCGGTGTGCTTCGGCCTGCTGATTGCCGCCCTCGGCTGGGGGCGCCGTCTCATGGCGGGCCTGAAGGACAGGCAGGCGATGATCGCCGTCTCCTGTGGCGCCGTCATGGGGCCCGTGCTGGGCGTGACGTTCTTCCTGGAGTCGCTGCAGCACGTGCAGAGCGGTGTGACGCAGACGATCGCCTCCACCGTGCCCGTGCTGATGCTGCCGGTCGTCTACTTCCAGCGCCAGGAGCGCATCGGCCTGCGCTCCATCAGCGGCGCATGTGTCGCCGTGGCGGGCGTGGTGGTGCTCTGCCTGACGTGAGGTGGGAGGGCGGAAAGCCGAAGAGCGGCCCCGCGTGACGCGAGGCCGCTCGGATGTTCCTGCTTCGGGAGCCGCTGGGGACTACAGCTGCTCAGCCATGCTCATCAGCGGGGTGGTGTCGGCCGGAGCGAAGCCCGGGCAGATGCCGAGGCCGATCGTGCCGGTCTTGCTGAAGAGCGGGGCGTTCAGGGTGTAGCCCGACCAGTTGGCGATGGTCAGGTACCAGGTCTTCTTGAAGAACCAGAAGATCTTCACCCGGGCGTAGAGCCGGATGTTGCCGGACATCGTGTTCAGGCTGATGTTGGAGCTGAGCTTCCAGGTCATCGCGCTGCACAGCGGCCAGAAGAGCTCGGCGGTCGCCGGCAGGTTCACGTTGATGAGCATCAGGCTGCCCTGGACACCGAAGGCGAAGACGACGACGTCCACACTCACCGAGGCCGTCACGTTGACGTAGCCGCCCGGCGTCCCGTTGATCTTGGCCTCCGTGGGGCTGATCTTTCCGGACAGGCTCAGCTTCGCGCCGCCGCTGAGCGCGGCCCGCACCTTCATCGGGACGGGGCCCACATTGAACCGCTTGCTGACGACGAAGAAGTCACGGCTGGAGTTGACGGGGGTGATGGTGAAGCTGGCCGCCAGGCTCTTGGAGTAGATCTGCTGGCCCATGGCGTACACCCGGGCCATGCCGCTGTTGGTGCCACCCTGCTGCCCGGACACGTCGATGCGGGCGCGGACCACTTCCCGGGTATAGGAGAACGCCGTGGCGTGCACCTTGCCGTCGACGTAGGCCACCACCTTCTTGCCGATGGCGCCGGAGGCCTCCGTGCCCTGCACGAAGGTGTCGATGTAGTAGCCCGCGCCGAACATCGAGTTGCCGAAGGCGTCCTTGCGGACCCAGCGCCGGGTGGCCGTCGCCGGAGCGGACATGGTGCTGATCAGGCCCTGCGGCTTGAGCTGGGGTGCTGGGGGCTGGCCATCCTCCTCGTAGATCTCCTCGGGAGGGGGTGCCGTCTCCCGGGATGCTTCAGGAATCGTGGGCTGCTCGATGGCGATCTCCGTCGTGCCATCGGTGTTGGTGATACGCCGGCCTCCGGTGATGCGCACCTCGTCGGCGATGATCGCCTCCTGCTCTTCCGGGGTGTAGACGCGCCTCTGGTCGTAGGGGAGCAGCGTCGACTCCCAGCTGTAGTTGTCATCCATCACATAGCCATCCGGGTAGGACACCACCGGGAACTTGGCCTCGACCTGGTAGACGACCGGGTCGGTGTACTCCGGGATCGGGGTGGTGGCCTGCGCCGCGGCCAGGGTGGGGACGATGAACGCCAGGACAGCGCTCAGGGTACGGGGAATGATTCGGGACATGGACTGCCTCTCTGTGTGTGGGTTGGGTGTGGGTGTTGAAGTGACTGCGGGGACAGGGGGACTGCCGCGGCTCAGTGAGTCCGCGAGCTGAGGAAGGTGAGGGCGGTGCGGCGCAGGCCCGGGCTCGGGTCGTTCTGGCTGCTCCACTCGAGGAGGGAGCGCGCCTCGGGGACGGCGCGGAACTGATCACCAGCCAGCGTGATGATCTCCCGGCGGACCAGGTCGGAGCTGTCCATGCGCAGGGCCTGGGAGAGCACCGGCAGCAGCGGGGCCAGGGGACGGAAGCTGCTGGCGAAGACGGCCGTCTGGCGCACCTCGGCGGTGGGGTCCTGCAGGAGGACGCTCGCGAGCAGCTGGTCCGCGCTGGGGGCGGGCATGTTGCGCAGGGCCTCGACGGCGGCGGTGCGCACCTCGGGGGACGTGGAGGACAGGGCCGACTGCAGGGTGGGCAGCGCGCTGGGGTGGCGCGTGTTGCCCAGGGCGCGCAGCATCAGGGCCTGCTGCTCGGGGCTGCTGGAGGAGCGGTAGGCGCTGTCCAGCTCGTGCACGAGCGACTCGGCATCGCGCGGCCGGCTGTCGTTCATCATCATGGAGGCGCTGCCCAGGCCCAGCGTGGCGGTGTCGGCCAGCTCGGGGTTGGCGTCGTGCGACAGCTCGCGCAGCGCGGCCACGCCTTCGTCGGTGGGGGTGCTGGCCATGCCCAGCGCGGAGGTGGCGTCCATGCGCACCGGTCCGGCGAGCGACTCGTCACGGACGATGGAGGAGAGCGCCTGGACGGCCTCCGGGGTGCTGGCGGAGGAGAGCGCGCCGAGCAGCGGGCTGGCGGCCAGCGGGTCCATTCCGGCGCGCAGGGTGTCGTGCACGAGGAGGGCCTGGCCGGGCTCCAGGAGGAAGAGCGCGCGCAGCTGCTGCAGGGCCTGGCTGCGCGCGGTCTCGCTCTGCTTCTCGTCGGCGGGCAGGCTGCGCAGCTCCTTCACCAGCGCGTCGAAGTTCTTGCCCGCGAGAATCTGGCGCAGCTCCACCTTGGGGTCCTGGCCCTCGCCCTGGTAGCTCGCCAGCGGCAGGGTGGTGAGCTCGCTGTAGCGATCCAGGAAGGAGCCGATCAGGGTGCGGTCGCGGCTGCGCTCCTTCAGCGTCAGGCTCACCTGCAGCGAGCTGACGACGGTGAACATGGACGGCCCGGAGTCCACCTCGAGGTGCTCGCGGCCCTGGAGGGACTCGGCCCAGAAGTCCGTGCCCAGCTCGAAGGAGGCGAGGGCGCTGATGCTCACGCGCGGGCCGGCGTTCAGCGGCTGGAGCCCGTCGGGGGTGGCCAGGTGCGAGTAGGCCAGCTTGGTCTTCTCGAAGTGCGCGGGGCCCTTGCGGGTGTACTGGGCGGAGTAGAGCCCCGTGGTGTCCTGCTCCTCGGTGCGCCAGGTCTCCTGGGGAGCGCCGGACAGCACGTGCTGGGTGGCGGCCACGGTGGCGCGCAGCAGCCCCTGCACGAGGATGTCGGTGCCCTGCTCGAAGTGGACGAACTGCACGGCACCGGAGCGGTGCAGGGTGATGAAGAAGGGCTGGGCCAGGCCGGCCTCGAAGGTGCGACGCACCTCGGGCGCGAGCCGGCTCTCCCCGTTCAGGTTCACCTCGGCGGTGGAGGGCACCAATTGGATGCGGGCGTGGACCTGCTCTCCGTCCACGGAGACGACTCCCACGCTCCACTCGCCTCGGAGGTGGAAGCGCAGGCCCGGGGGCGTCTCGGCACCGGGCTGGGAGGAGGTGAAGTTCACCTCCTGGCTGGAGCTCAGCGTGTAGCGGTACTTCATGCCGGGCACCCACTCCCGAGCGCTCTCCATGGCCTTCCGCGCGGAAGGAGCGGGCAGCGCGGAGGCCGGCTCGGCGGGAGCGGTGGAGCGGGGCTTCGAGGTGGCCTGAGGCGCCTCGGAAGCGGGCAGGTCGTTCGACTTCAGGGCCACCCCTCCCGCGGTGATTCCCAGGAGGAGCAGCGTGAGGAAGAGGAGGATGCGGTGCTTTCCAGGCATGGAGGTTCCCCGGGACGCTCAGTCCCTGCGTGAAGCGGTGCGGTTGGATGGGGCTCGAAGGCGGTGGGCGCCTCCCGCGCTCGGTGCGTGGGAGGGAGTGGTTCAGCTCACGTCCGCATCCCAAAGCATCCGGCGTGCCACGCCGCGCGCCCTGGGAATTTCCAGGCGCGAGGGGGTTTCAGGCGGTTTTGGGGCGTCTTCGAGGCAAGCCTTGCCGGCAAACCTTGCCGGTTCCGGTGGGGATTGCCGACAACGGCTGCCGGAGCGGGCTCAGTAGACCTTGAGCAGGCGCGCCCGGTACTCGAAGCGGGGGCGCAGCGCGGCGTTGGAGGGATCCATGAGGAGCCCCAACGGGAGCGTGAGCGTGCCGGTGGCGAGGCTGGCGAGCGACTCCCTCAGCGCCTGGGGCGTGTAGAGCCAGCCCTCCACCATCCACTGGGTCCTGAGGACGTCGCGTCCCCGGAGCGCTTCTTCCGGAGGAGGCGTCAGCGAGGTGAGCGCCCCTGGGACGACCTTCAGCACGAAGGCATCGAAGAGCGGGTTGCCAGAAGGGTCGGTGAGCTTGGCGTCCACGAGCTCCCCGCTGCGGTCCAGGCGCAGCTCGAGGGTGACGGTGAGCAGGGGGCTGCGGTTGTTCAGCGCCTCCAGCGTCTCGCGCGCCTGGATCTGCATCCGCAGCCGGTCCGCCGCGGGCTCGTGCCTGAAGATCTCCGCGACCTTCTCGCTGTGAAGGGGATGCTGTGGGGGCGGGGCTCCTCCCGGGTTGCCCGTCTTGCCGTACTCCTCGGCGGCTTGCGTGTAGCTCTTCATGACGCCCGCCATGGGGTTCCAGATCCCGAGATCGCGAGCCTCGCCGCCCTCGGCGCTACCGAGTGCCCCATCGAGCGACTCGCGGACCCCTTCGAAGTAGGGGTGCTGTCCGATGCCTCGGGCGCGAGCCCCCGCCGCTCCATCGTCCATCCAGTCCTGGACGCGCGCGGTGAGCCGCTCCGAGGTCTCGGCCGAGGACTCGGGCTCGAGGGCCGGATCACCCGGGCGCAAGGTACGGCCCCGGGACTCCGGCTCCGCGGTGGGAGCGCCGGCACCGGGAACCCCTCCTGGCCACGAAGGAACGAGCACCAGCTTGCGCGGCGCATCCTCTCCTCCCGGCTCCGCCATGGGCCGATCCTCCTGGCGCTCGGCGGGCTTGGCGGGGGGCGGGCTCTCAGCCACGGGCGCGGCCGGCTGCTGTCGGCGGGCAGGCCGGGCGGCCGAGCGCTTCGCTGGCGCTGGGCTGGCGGCAGGCTCCTTCGGGAGAGGCGGGGCCGCGGGCGGCACGTCGATGAACTCCAGCTCCACGGAGTTCGGCTCCGCGCTCACGGGCGCCGGGCTCGGGACGGATGAAGCCCGGGGAGCCGCCAGCCACAGCCACGCGGCGACAGCCAGGTGCAGGAGCACCGAGGCAAGGATCGCGGGGGCAAGCCTGTGGCGAGAGGGAGCGGGCTTCATGGCCACCGTTGATGATCGGTCCTGGCAGGCTGGAGGACAAGGCTCGAAGTGACGGTTCGACCGTTGCCTTCCAATCCGGGGTAGGCGAGAAGGTGCGGCGCGATGATCCAATACGATCCCCACCGATGGCTGCACCACTTCTTCGACCTGAAGGGGTCGATGGTCCGCGAGATCGTCGGACGCATGCTCGTCTCCACGGTGTGGGCCGTGGGAGTGGTGGCGTTCCACCGCTACGTCCGACCGGTGGACATCCCCAGCACGGTGCATGGGCTGGTGGGGGTGGCGCTCGGCCTGCTCCTGGTGTTCCGGACCAACTCCTCCTATGACCGCTTCTGGGAAGGCCGGAAGCTGTGGGGAGGCATCGTCAACGAGACGCGCAACCTGGCGCGGGCCGCGGGCGTCTTCCTCCGAGAGCGCGACCCGGAGCTCTACCGGACGCTGGTGCGCTGGACCGCCGTGTTCCCCAGCTCCGCGGCCTCGGGCCTGAGAGGGGTGAGGAACCTCGGGCCCATCGCCGCGCAGCTTCCGCCGGGGGACGTCCAGCAGGTCGCAGCCGCCCAGCACGCGACGCTCGCGGTGGCATGGCGCATGAGCGAAGCGCTGGCGGAGGGGCGCCGCCGCGGTTACTACAACGAGTACACGCAGATGGCGCTGGACCAGAACGTCCAGCTGCTCATCGACTACGTCGGTGGCTGCGAGCGCATCCACAGGACGCCCATGCCCTTCGCGTACATGGTGCACCTGCGCCGGGCGCTCGTCCTCTACTGCTACTCGTTGCCGTTCGCTCTGGTGGACAGCTTCGGATGGCTGGCGGTGGTGGCCACCTTCCTCGTCTCGTACGTCTTCCTCGGCATCGAGGAGATCGGCGTGGAGATCGAGGATCCCTTCGGCGTGGATGAGAACGATCTGCCGCTCGAGCAGATCTGCGGCGTCATCCACGCCAACCTCCTGGCGCTGCTGCCTCCCGAGACGTCCCAGTCCCCGGGCGTACCGGAGAAGGTCGCGCAGTCCCAGTAGTCCACCGCGCCCACGAATTTTCGTGGGCCCGGTGACGCCCAGGTCCGAAACCCTGATGGCGCTCCAGGGGCTTCTCTAGAGGAGGAGCCTCGGGCGCAAGCGCTGGCGCGAGCCTTGCCTGAGAGATGGCGCATTCACCATCAGGGGGGCAGTTCATGTCATCGCTGTACACAGGAGTGTCGAGGTCGTGGAACCGAGCAGTCTCGCTGGGGCTCATTCTCGCGGGAGAGCTGCTGACGGCTTGTGGAGAGGCGCAGGAGGCGAACACTCCGGAGGATTCAGGGCGGATGTGCGAGCAGTCCTGGCCGCGGGGGCAGCAACTGGGAACGGCGCTGGGGGACGAGGCGCTGGCGCTGGGAGCGGGCAAGGATGGCGAGCTGTACGTCGTGGGCTATGAGGGCGCGGTGCTGGGGGAGAGCAACCTCGGGCCGTCCGGGGATGCCCAGGGCTTCGTGATGCGGCTGGCCACCGACGGGCGCGTGGAGTGGAAGCGCGCGTTGGGGACCGTGGGAACGGACACGGTGGAGGCCCTGGAGATGGCTCCGGAAGGCCGCGGGCTGTGGGTGGCGGGACGGACCACGGGAGCCTTCGAGGGCTTCCGCTCGGGAGGGCAGTTCGACGGCTTCCTCGCCTCCGTGACGTCCGAGGGAGAGGCGACGGTGCTCTACCAGTGGGGCGACGCCCGGCCTCAGCACCCCGTGCGGCTCGCGCGAACGCCGGCGGGGAGCTTCGTGGTGGCGGGGTATGACGACATCTACGTCCCCAGCAACTACGTGGAGTCGTGGGAGGACCCGTTCGTGCTCCGCATCTCCCAGGGCGCGGACGGCGCGTGGGGCACGGACTGGAACCGCCGCTGGGACAGCACGCACTCCGACTGGTACACGGGCCTCACGGTGGGAGCCGCGGAGGAGAGCTATGTGAGCGGCAATGCCTTGTCTGGCTCCGCGCGTGGCGCCTTCGTGCAGCGCCGCGATGAGCGGGGCGAGCTCGCATGGAACCTGTCGCTGAGTCCGCACCCACTCGACACGGCGGCGAAGCTGGTGGCGCTGCCGGGCGGCGACGTGCTGGTCGCGGGCACCACCTACGGCGCGGTGGGCAACCTGCCCGTGAGGGCGGGCCAGGATGTCTACCTGGCGCGGCTGGACGGCGCGACGGGAGAGGCGCGCTGGGTGTCGCGTGCTGGCACCCTCGAGGCCGACTTCGTCACCGCGATGGTCGTGGACTCCCGAGGCCACGCCTTCGTGGCGGGAGAGACGACCGGCGTCTTCGAGGGCGCCACCGGAGAGCGAGGCAGCCTGGATGCCTTCGCCCTGGAGTTCGACGCGAACGGGGAGCTGCTGGGAACCTGGCAGCACGGCAGCCAGGGAGGCGCGGATGATCACGTGGCCGACGTGGTGGTGGATGCGTGCGGCCGCGTCTTCGTCGCGGGCTACACGGAGGGCGTCTTCGTCGAAGGCAGTGCCCCTCCGGGTGGACGCGACGCCTTCATCGTCCCTGTGAGCTTCTGACGCTTCAGCGCCTCAGGGCGGCCGTGCGGCCACGGGGGCGTTCCGTGGCTGCTCGGTCGCCTCCGGCATCTCGGCCTTGCCCGTCTTGAGCAGCGCGTACCCGCCACCGATGATCCCGGTCCCGATCGCGAGCGCCAGCAGGTACAGCGCCACGTGGCTGACCGCGTGGGGGATGAGCAGCACGAACAGCCCACCATGCGGGGCCATCAGCTGCACGCCGAAGAACATCGACAGTGCTCCCGTGATCGCGCCACCCACCATGCAGGTGGGAATCACGCGGAACGGGTCCTTGGCCATGAAGGGGATGGCGCCTTCGGAGATGAAGCACAGCCCCAGCACCAGCGACGCCTTGCCGGCCTCGCGCTCCGGCTCGGAGAACTTGGCGCGGGCCAGGAGGCTCGCGACTCCCAGCCCCAGGGGCGGCACCATGCCCGCGGCCATGATCGCGGCCATCGGCAATTGCGCGCCTGCTCCTCCCTCCGCCAGCAGGCCGACGCCGAAGGTGTAGGCCGCCTTGTTGACCGGTCCGCCCAGGTCGAAGCACATCATGGCGCCGAGCAGCGCTCCGAGCATGATCGCGTTGCCCGAGCCCATGTTCTTCAGGAACGTCGTCAGCGACGACATGATCGCGGCGACCGGCGTGCCGATGACGTAGATCATCACCAGCCCGGTGAGCAGGCTCGCTACCAGGGGGATGATGAGGATCGGCTTGAGCGACTCCACGCTGACCGGGAGCTTGAGGGAGCGGCTCAGCAACCGCGCCGAGTACCCGGCGATGAAGCCCGCGGCGATGCCTCCGAGGAATCCCGCTCCGAGCTCGCTCGCCAGATAGCCGCCGATCATTCCAGGAGTGATGCCGGGCCGGTCTGCGATGGAGTACGCGATGTAGCCCGCCAGCAGCGGCACCATCAGCTTGAAGGCCGTGCCGCCGCCCACCCGCATGAGCGCCGCGGCCAGCGAGCCCTCCTCCTTGAAGGCCTCGATGCCGAACACGAACGACAGGGCGATCAGCAGGCCTCCCGCGACGACCATGGGCAGCATGAACGACACGCCGGTCAGCAGGTGCTTGTAGGGCCCGCGCCGGGCGCCCGGTGCTCCTCCTCCACCGCTGCCCGCGGGCGTCTCCGCGCTCCCTGTCCCGCCCCCTTGGACCTGTGCCTTCTCCAGCGCATCCTGGATCGTCTGGGTCGACTTCTTGAGGGCTGTGCCAGTCGAGGTCCGCCACACGCGCTTGCCCGCGAACCGCGAGGTGTCGACCTCGATGTCGCAGGCGAGGATGACGGCGTCGGCGTTCCGGATCTCCTCCGCGGTCAGCTTGTTCTGGGCGCCCACGGAGCCCTGGGTCTCGACGCGAATCGGATAGCCGAGCCCGCTCGCGGCCTGGGTGAGCGCCTCGGCCGCCATGAAGGTGTGGGCAACGCCCGTCGGGCAGGCGGTGATGGCCACGAGCTTCTTCTGTCCCTGGGCGGATGCCGGCGCCGGTGCCTTGGATGTGGCCTCCAGCCCTCCACGGCCAGCGGCCTGGGGCAGCGTCGCGGCCTGGCTCTCGGCCCGCGCCAGGAACGCATCCGGCTCCGGCAGCGCCTGCGCGATGGTCGCCTGATAGACGCGCTTGCCGACGAACCGCTCGAGCGGCACCGGCGCGCTCGTCGCGACGACCACCAGGTCGGCGGCATCGATCGTGGCCTTGTCGAGCGGGACGAGCGGCTCGAGCTGGCTGTGCATCTCCACGAAGGGCTTCCAGCCGCGTCGGGTCGCGGCGCGCTCGAGGCCCCGAGCGGCGAGGAAGGTCGTGGCCACGCCGCTGGGACAGGCCGTGACGATGATGACGTTCATCGGTGTGTCTCCCGCCGGAGGTGCTCCACGGACAAGGCTTGAACGAGGGTCTGCTGCTGGAGCACGTCGAAATCCGAGGCGTTCGGATCTCCGAGGCCCACATGGCGCACGGACTCGGCGGCGAGCGCCGTCGCGAAGCGCAGGCTGTGCTCGCGTGGCCAGCCCGACAGCACGCCGTGCAGCGTACCGGCGAGCAGGGTGTCGCCCGCGCCGACGGTGCTCACCACGGAGACCCGAGGCGGCCGGGCCTTCAGGACGTTGCCGCGCCAGGCCCAGAGTACGCCCTCGGCGCCGGTGGAGAGCAGCACGTCCTCGATGCCGTCCTCGTTGAGCTGGAGCGCGGCCCGGAGCTGCTCCTCGGGCGTCTGGAGCGGGTAGCCCGCCCAGTCAGCCAGCTCGGTCTCATTGGGCTTGATGCCCGAGGGCCGAGCGGCCAGTCCGGAGACCAGCGCCGGGCCGCTGGTGTCGAGCCACACAGGGGTCGGCCACTGGCGGATCTCCCGGATGCGGTCCGCGAGCCAGGCCGGGGTGACGTTGGGGGGCAGGCTGCCGGAGATCACGACCGCGTCGAGCCCGCTGCGCAGCGCTCGGAGCCGCTCGGCCAGCTCCTCCAGCGAGCGCTCCGGAATCCGGGGCCCCGGTCCGTTCAGGTCGGTGACGCGCCCGCCCTGCTCTGAGAGCTTCGTGTTGATGCGCGTCTCTCCCGACACTCGGATGAACGCGTCCCGCAGGCCGCACTCGGCGAAGGTCCGCACGAAGGTCGTCTCGTTGTCGGCGCCGAGCAGCCCCGACACGGTGACGTCATGCCCCAGGCCCGCGAGGATGCGCGCCACGTTGATGCCCTTGCCGCCCGCGTCGAGGCGGGTGCTCTCGGTCCGGTTGACCTTGCCGGGCTCGAGCACCCCGAGCCGGATGGAGAGGTCCAGGGCGGGGTTGAGGGTCAGCGTCAGGAGCCGTGCCATCAGGCCGCCTCCAGGGCATCGCGCACCGCGGCGGCGGTGGGCTGCCGCAGGGCGAGCGCGGCCAGCTCGCGGGCACGAGGCAGAGTCAGCTCCCGGATTCGGGCCTTCACCAGCGGCACACGGCGGCTGGTGACGGACAGCTCATCCACCCCGAGCCCGACGAGGACCGGAATCGCCAGCGGGTCGGAGCCGAGCTCGCCGCACACGCCCACCCAGCGGCCCTCGGCATGAGCGGCCTCGACCGTCAGGCGAATCAGGTGGAGCACGGCCGGGTGCAGCGCATCGGACTGCACCGACAGCTGGGGATGGTCTCTGTCGATCGCCAGCGTGTACTGCGTCAGATCGTTGGTTCCAATCGAGAAGAACTGGGCCTCCTTCGCGAGCGCTGGAGCGAGCAGGGCGCAGGAGGGCACCTCGATCATGACGCCGAGCTGGACGTCGGTCGCCTTCACCTCGGCCTGCACCCGGTCGAAGATGGCCTTGCCCGCGCGGAACTCATCGATGTCCTTGACCATCGGGAACATGATGCGCACCGGCCGCGAGCCCGCGGCGGTCAGCAGGGCGCGTAGCTGCGTCTCGAGCACCTCGGGCCGGGTCAGCGTCAGGCGGATGCCTCGCAGCCCCAGGAAGGGGTTCTCCTCGGCGGGGATGGGCCAGTACTCCAGCGGCTTGTCTCCGCCCACATCCAGGGTGCGCGCGACCATCGGGCGGCCCGCGAGCGCGTCGAACGCCCGGCTGTATTCGGCAATCTGCGTGGCCAGATCCGGCATCCGCGGATGGGCCATGAACACGAACTCGGTGCGCAGCAGCCCAATGCCTTCCGCGCCGCGCTCGACGGCGTCGGCGGCATGCGCGGTGTTGCCGATGTTCGCGCCGACTTCGATCCGGTGACCGTCCTGCGTGCGGGCCTCCTCGTGGCGCCGGCCGTGGGCCGCCTGCTGGAGCGCCTTCTGCTCCTCGATGCGCTGCTCGGTGCGCTGACGACGCGCCGGACTCGGAGAGGCGACGACACGTCCGCTCTCGCCGTCGACGATCAGCTCGACCCCAGAGCTCAGGGCCAGCACGCGCTCACCGGCTCCGACGACCGCGGCGATGCCGAGGGACCGGGCAAGGATCGCGCTATGCGCCGTGGCACCTCCCCGCGCGGTGACGAGACCGCGGACCTTCGCCGTGTCCAGCCGCGCGACGTCCGAGGGCCCGAGGTCCTCCGCCACCAGGATGTAGGGCTGCTCCGGAGGGATGGGCAGCTCGACGCCACACAGCAGGCCGAGCACCCGGCGGCCCACGTCGCGCAGGTCCGCGGCGCGCTCGGCCAGCAGTCGGTCGGGGAGCGCCTCCTGGGCCCGCGCCGCCGTCTCGATGGCGCGCCACCAGCCCGCCTCCGCCGACAGCCCCTCGCCGATGGCCTTGAAGGCCGCGTCGCGCAGCGCCGGGTCCTCCAGCATCTCCACGTGGATCGACAGGATCTGCGCGACCTCGCCGCCCGTCGTTCGCTGCACCACCACCTGGAGCTGCTGCCGGGCTCCCGCCAGCGCACCTTCGAGGCGTTCTCGCTCACGCGCGGCGTCGCTCGAGCGCTCGGGATAGCGGAACTCGGGAAGGCGCAGCACGTAGGCGGGGGCGATCGCGAGCCCGGGAGCCGCCGGCACGGCCGTGAGCGTCTCGTCGGCGCCCGGAGCGATGACCGGCCCCGGTGCCGCTGGAGCCGTCGCGGGAGCATGGACCGCCGGGGCCTGGCGCTTCTCCTCGAGCGGCGTCACCGGCTCGCCCAGTCCACCACGGACCGCGTCCGCCAGGGCCGAGACGGCCTGCTCGGCGCCCTCACCCTCGGCGGAGAACACCAGCGTCTGGCCGTACCGCGCGCCGAGCCCGAGGACCCGGATCAGACTGGTCGCCGGAACCACCTCGCCCTGTCCTTCGAGGACGCGGAGGAGGACGGGCACGGTCTGCGCCCGCGCCACCTGGACCAGCTCCCGGGCGGGCCGAGCGTGCAGCCCCTGGGCATTGAGCAGGCGGACCCGCGCGGTCCGGGCCTGGGCGGACTCGCCCGACAGACGGGACAGGATCTGCTCGACGGGCAGGGTGGCGAGCTCGGCTCCATCACCCCGGGCGATCAGCGCGTCGAGTCTCTCGAGCAGCGAGCGATGCGCATCCCCCTGGGCCGCCAGGCAGAAGACGGCGGCCACGTCTCCCGCATCGTCCTGGAAGCGCTGCTTCGGAGTGGCCAGCCCCAGCGCGGGAGTCTTCACCCCCGTGGCGCCGTACGCGAGCCACAGCCCCTGGCCGAGCGGGACTGGCTGCTGTCCGGCGATGGATGCGACGAAGCTCGAGTCCACGCAGCCGATGTTGCGCAGACGCCCCGCGGCGGCCAGCGCCAGCTCCAGCCGGTCGCGCGCCGGCAGCTCCATGACGAGCGTCTCGGCATCGAACTTCGCCGTCACCAGCTCGCGGGACAGCGCCGCAATCACCTCATCCGCGCTCTTCGCACCGGCCAGCGTCTCGGCCACGCCCGTGCGCTCCAGCACGTGCGTGAGCTGGCGCAGGATGTCGAGGTGCTCGTCGGACTGCGCGGCGATGGCCACCAGGAGGTTCACCCTGGAGCCGTCGTGCCAGGAGATGCCTTCCGGAAACTGCAGCACGCGCACGCCCGTGGCGCGGACATGGCGTCGGCTCTCCAGGGTGCCGTGCGGAATCGCAATACCATGGCCGAGGTATGTGGAGGACTGCGCCTCTCGTGCGAGGAGTCCCTCGCGGTACTCGGCCGAGACCCGGCCTGCTTCGACCAGTGCGGTGGCGGCCTGATCCAGGGCCGCGCGCCAGTCCGTGGCGCGGCAACCGAGCCGGACGTCCTCACGCGTGAGCGTCAGCATCTGTTGGGATCTCCCCAGTCGCGCCGGAGCCTCAGGCGACCGGGAGAATCGTTTCACCAAATGGAGACCGGACGCTGGGCCGTTCGCCTCAAGCTTTCAGGACTGGAAAGATGCCCGCGCTCCGGCTGCGGCACGAACGGTGAGTGTGGGGGGATCGGATAGAATCGAGCTCACACCCGGCACCGTCAAAAGGAGCCCACACCGCATCCCGCTCGGGTGCGGCGCGGGGAAGGTCATGGGACAAAGCCACATCCGTTTCCGAGCCACCTTGAAGGCCCCGATCGAGGTCGTGTTCGAGCGGCTGACGGACCATGAGGACATGCGGAACTGGCCAGGTGTCACCGGCTGCCGGCTGGTCCGCGAGGGGACACCGCGCAACGGAGTGGGAGCCGTCCGTGTCGTGTCACACCCCTTCATCTCCGTCATGGAGGAGGTCAACCTCTATGAGCCTCCCCGCCGCATCGGGTACTCCATCATCAAGGGCATGCCGATCCGCCACCAGGGCATCGTGACGCTCGTCGAGCGGGGCGAGCAGGTCGACCTCGACTGGGAGGTGAAGATCTCCAGTCGGGTTCCGCTGCTGGCGCAGGCCATCGGCCGCTTCATCCAGCGGGGCCTGGGCCATGTCTTCGCCACGTACTTCGTTCCGAAGGTCGAGGAGACGGCCCGCGCGAGGCTCCGTCCACCGGCTCAGGGGGCCGTGCGATGAGTGTCTCACTGCTCGCAGGTCTGCTCCTCTGCGTGGCGTACCTGTGCCTGGCCTTCGTGCTCTACCGAGCCACGCCCCGACTGAGCGAGCTCGAGGAGCGGGACCGGCGGGCGGGGGCGGAGACCCGCTTCAAGGAAGGACGCTCGAGCGAGCCCATCAAGCCCTACCCGCTGTACACGGGGCCCGAGGTCCGGGCCGCCTTCCGCCAGACCTTCAGCGTGGTGCTGGACGGTTCCGTCCTGAGGACCTGTGCCTCCTGGCTGGTGGGCGCCTTCCTCGTGGTCGTCACTCCCATCCGGCACGCGCTCTTCTTCGCGCGCAAGACGCACCTCTCCAAGCGCTCCGCGGTGCCGCTGGCGATCTTCAATCGCCTGTCGACCCACGTCTTCGGCTCCGTCTCCCAGCTCATCAACCCCGTGGCGATCCTGGAGGATGACGCGAGGAACGGCACCCTCGAGACCCGGGCCGCCAGTCTGATCGCCGGGATGTTCGCGTTCTGGAGGAACCTGAAGAGCGGCAACCTCGTCAACCTCACGAGGGGCCTCCGCAGCGACACCGATGAGGCGTTCTTCCTCTTCACCCGGTGCTCGGGGCTCCACGAGCTCTCGCGCGGGAGGCCACGGCTCATGGCGGAGAGCACCGACGTCGAGCCGGGAAGCCATGTCGTGGTGCTCATCCGCGGCGTGGCCTATCGGGTGGACCTCCCCGAGCGGGTGCTGACCGACGAGGACCAGCGCCAGCTGCTGGGGGACATCGTCGCGATCGTCCGTCACGCCCAACACGGCGGGACCGTCACCGAGGAGCGCCTGAGCCTCTGCACCCACGTCTATGACGAGCGCCAGGTCGCGCTCCGGTCCAGGCACCGGGACTACTTCGACACGATCAACCGGGCGCTGTTCGTCGTCTCGCTGATCCCCGAGGCCTCCCCCGAGAGCATCAACGAGCTGGCGACCGAGCACTTCGCGCACCCCGAGAGCTGCTGGCACGACAAGGGGCTCCAGTTCATCGTCTACGGCAACGGCAAGGCCTCGGTGATCGCCCGGCTGAGGAACTATGTGTTCGGCTCGACCATCCTGAAGGCGACCTCGTACGCGGGCCTGGAGGCCCGGAGGCACGACTTCTCGGCGCTCCTGAGGAACTCCTCCGAGGACGCCGCGAGCGTGAAGCCGCTCCAGCACGCGGTGCTCGATGAGCGGGAGCGGGAAGTGCTCCGCTCCTACCGTGAGCAGCATCGGGCGTGGGTGCGGAAGGCGCCTCACATCGGCCACGCGAGGGTGGGGCGGCGCTCCTTCCGAGAGCTCGCGGGGGACAACGTCTCCGCGGACTCCATCTTCCAGGTCTGTCTTCACGCCGCCTATGCCCGGGTGTTCGGCCGCTTCCCGGTGTCCTCCGAGGCGGTCTACATGGGCTGCTTCCGCGGCCTCTATGGCGGAGCGATGGAGCTCTGCGGCACGCAAGAGATGAAGGACGTGGTGGCGCGGCTGACCGCGCTCGAGCCTGGCGACGAGGTGCCCCGAGCGCTCCTCGCTGGCGACGCGGACCTGGTCCGTCTGCTGCGCCGGGCGGTGGACTCCCACCGACAGCACATGCTCTTTCCCAGGCAGGGCTTCGTCACGCCCACGGTGCTGCTGGCGTGGTTCCGAGCGTTCGCCTTCACGCCGCTCCTGCTGGGGGCGGTGCTCTGGGCCTGCTGGGCGCCGAAGCCTCTCAAGGAGTCAGCCATCCTCCGGTGGCTCGCCTCCGGGCTCTCGAGGCTCCCGCTGCTTTCGAGACTGCTGGCGTTCGAGGTGGTCGACATTGCCTCCTCACACCTGCCGGCCGTACCGGGCGTGCGCGCCGCCGCCATCCAGAACTGCCGCTTCGACCAGATGCCCCGCTTCTTCACCCCGGAGCTGTTCCTCCCGGAGAAGGTCGCGGGCGTCTACCGGCCCAGGTTCCTGGTGCACTACTCCATCCAGGACGAGCAGGTGCACTACTCGCCCCTGTGCTTCTCCCCGGAAGTCGTGAATCGACGGGAGCAATTCATACAAGCCGTGGATTTCTACCTGCGCGTCTGTGCCTGCATGTGCGAGATGGGCTCAATGCATGTCGGAAATTCCGGTGCTCCCGTGAAGATGATAGCGACCGGATAAACGCCGCACTGTCGAGTCCACCACGGTGGGTCTCACAGGTGCGTCTGCTCCGCGTTATAAGATCGCGAGTCTGAGACCAGCTCGGACAACCGAGGGGGAGCGCATCGTGAGTATCCAGCGAGAGTGGGTGTTCGGAAAACACAAGGCACACCTCGAGGGCTCGGACATGCTCTTCGTGAGGATGGGTGGGCCTGTGGGGGCCGATGATGCCAGGGCCCTGATCAACATCTACCGGGAGCTGGCCGCCGCGCAGCCGTTCTTCGCCATCATGGAGGTCTCCGGCTTCGCCGCCAACGCGGAGGCTCGGAAGGTCTTCACCCAGGAGCTCCGCCAGGAGTGGTTCCGCGGGATGATCTTCGTGGGCGCCGGCATGGTGGAGCGCGCCGTCACCAAGGCCATGACGGTGGCGCTCTACCTCGCCGGCAAGTGGCGCATGGACTTCCTGTACACCGACACCACGGACCAGGCGCGCGACACCGTCTCCCGGCTCCGCGCGAAGCCGCTCTCCGCGACCGGCTGAGCCCGCCGCACACCCCACATAACCGCGCAGTGTGTGACTCACTGGATGACATTTGGCGCTAGCGCCAGCGGTCACAGGCTACCTGAAGAGTTGTGTTGGTTCGAAAATTATGCTCTACCTATCGGGTAGGATGATTCCCGATCGGACGGAGAAGCTCGAAATCGAGCCGCGACAGTCGACGCCGATGGCTCGGGAAGAGCTCGTCGCGTGGATGCAGCATGCCGTCCTGGAGATCCATCCCGTCCTCTCCCTCGAGCAGGTGCTGGAGGAGTCGTCCCTGGTTCATGATCTGGGCTTCGACTCCCTGTCCCTCGAGAGCCTCATGGCGATGGTCAAGTCCCGCGTCCCGGGAGTCGATCTGACGCCCTGGTACGTGCGCGCCGCGCAGCATGGCCAGGACACGATCGCCAGCCTCGTCGACTTCCTGTTGGAAGCCCGGCCCCCCCCCACCGAAGGAGACGAGCCATGAGCCAGTCCTGCGAGCGCCACCTGCCCACCCTCCTGGCCATCCGGTCAGCGCCGCCTCCATTCCGGCTGACCCAGGAGGAGTTCCACTCCGGGGTGGCTCGGGGTTGGTACAAGGACCTCGAGGACATCGAGCGCTTGATGGCGCAGACGCGAGTGCGCCAGCGGGGCATGTTCTGGGATCCGCGCCAGGAGCTGGCCGGCCGGGTGCGCGGCACCGGCGAGCGCATGCGCGCGTTCGAGGAGTCGGTGATCGGCGTGGCCCAGCAGTCCGTGGAGGCCGTGCTGGAGGGCGTGGATCGCGAGCGTGTCGGCAGCTTCGTGACCACGACGAACACGGGGTACTTCGCGCCCTTCTTCGACTGCGTCATCGCGCGGCGGCTGGGGCTGAGCAGCTCCCTGCGCCGCACGGTCATCGGGAGCATGGGGTGCTTCGCGGCCTTCAATACCTTCAAGGTCGCGCTGGACAGCCTGGCCGTGCGGCCCGACGAGCTGGTGCTGCTCAACTGCACGGAGGCCAGCTCCATCAGCATGCAGTCGGCTCCCACCAAGGAGCAGGCCGTCGTCCAGTACCTCTTCGGAGACGCGAGCGCCTCCATGTTGCTGGGCAGCGCGCCGGAGGGTGAAGGGCTCCAGTTCCTGCGCACCCACACGGAGCAGCTCTACGAGACGGCGGACATGATGACGCTGCGTCTGACGGACGAGGCCTTCCGGATGACGCTGTCGCCCTTCGTCCCGTTCGTGCTGGCGGAGAACATCGAGGGCTTCCTGAAGAAGCTGCTCGGGCCGGCGAAGCTCTCCCGGGGAGACATCCGGCACTGGGGCATCCACCCCGGGGGCCCGAAGATCATCGAGTTCCTCACCCGGAAGCTCGAGCTGAGGCCGGAGCAGTCCCGCGCCTCGTGGCACGTGCTGGAGAACCATGGCAACTGCGCCGCGGCCGCCACGCTGCTCGTGCTGGAGGACATCCTCCGCCAGGACAAGCCGGCGCGAGGGGACTACGGGGTGCTGATGGCCTTCGGCCCGGGGCTCACGGTCGAAGGGGCGCTGGTTCGCTTCTAGCGAGGAGATCCATCCATGGAGCGTCAGACGACACAGCTGATGCTGGGTCCGGGGGCGGTGCGTCATCCGGACCGGCGAGAGCCGCTTCCGCCGGGGGCGCCTGCGGTGCTTCCTCCAGTGTCCACGCTGGGGGAGCTGCTGGAGTACCGCGCCAGTGCCACGCCCGCCGCCGTCTTTGGCTACTTCATCGACATGGAGGAGCGGGTGACCCGCGTCTCCTGGCGGGAGCTGCGGCTTCGGGCGGGACGGCTGGCCGCGGGGCTGCGCCGCCAGGGCGTGTGGCCCGGTGACCGGATCCTCCTGTCGATGCAGACCTCGCCCGAGCTGCTGGAGGGCTTCTTCGCGTGCCAGCTGCTCGGCGCGATCCCCTGTCTGGTCGAGGCGCCCACCCTGGGCCGCGGGCTGAAGGCATGGGGCGAGCGGCTGGTGCCCAAGCTCCGGGTGCTCGAGCCGTGCGCTGTCGTGACGGAGGAAGGCGCGGTCCGAGAAGTGACGGACCTCCTGACGGAGCTCCTGGGACAGGGGCGGCCTTCGGTGCACGGCGTTCAGGAGCTCTCGGGCGAGGGAGATGTCCCGGCGCACCCCAGCCGACCGGAGGACCTGTCCTTCCTTCAGTTCACCTCTGGCACGACGCTGGCCGCGCGGGCGGTGACCTGCACGCACCAGGCGCTCCTGACCAACGCCCGGTGCGTGGCGGGCTCGGGAGGGCAGCAGTGGCGCCAGAGCGATCTGGTGCTGGGGTGGCTCCCGCTGTTCCACGACATGGGCCTGGTGGCGACCACGCTGTCGGCCATCACCCATGGCGTCCCTGTGGCGCTGATGCCGCCGGCGGCGTTCATCACCCGGCCCCTGCGGTGGCTCTGGGCGATGCATGTGCTGAGAGGCTCGCTCTCGTTCGCGCCCAACTTCGCCTATCAGCTCTGCCTGAAGCGCTTCCAGGAGCAGGAGGCCCAGGGGCTGGACCTGAGCTCGTGGCGCATTGCCTACAACGGCGCGGAGTTCGTCCACGCCGACACGGTGCGCCACTTCACCGAGCGCTTCTCGGACTACGGCTTCCCGGCCAACGCCTTCCTGCCGTCCTATGGCATGGCGGAGATGGTGGTGGCCGCGGCCTTCCACGAGGCCGGCACTCCCGTCATCGTGGACACCATCTCGCGGAGCCGGCTGGCCCGCGACGGGCGGGCGGTGCCCATCCCCGAGGATGCTCCCGACGCGATCCAGGTCGTCTCCGTCGGGAGGGCTGTCTGCGGACACGCGGTGCAGGTACGGGGTGAGGATGGCCGCGTGCTGGGAGAGCGGGAGCAGGGACAGATCGCCCTTCGCGGGCCGTCGCTCTTCCATGGCTACTACCGGGACCCCGAGGCCACGCGGGAAGTGCTGAAGGATCAGTGGTTGCTCACCGGAGACATGGGCTACCTCGTCGATGGGCGGCTCTACGTCTCGGGCCGGTGCAAGGACCTCATCATCCGAGGAGGGGAGAACTACCACCCCTACTTGATGGAGGGCGCCGTCTCCGCCGTCGACAAGGTGAGGGAAGGCTGCGTGGCCGCGGTGGGGCTGGCCAATGGCGACACGGGGACCGAGGACATCGCCATCGTCTTCGAGACGGTGGAGTCGGACCCGGAAGTGCTCCGGAAGCTGCGTCAGCAGGTGGAGGAGCAGGTGCGACGCGTCAGCGGCCTGCGGCCGGACCACGTGATTGCCGCGCCTCCCCGCACCATTCCCAAGACGAGCAGTGGCAAGATCCGGCGCGGCGCGGTCCGAGACTTCGTGCTGCGACACCTCGCCACCGAGCGAGGTGGACGCATCGCCGTGGGCCACTGAGCCCGTTCCCTTCCAACCGCAGGAGAATCATGAGCACCCCCCCCCCAGGCTCCCACCCCCCCTCTGCCCGCTGCTGCCCGTTCCGTGCAGGAGCTCTTCAACCCCGCGATTCCACCGCCCCTCTTCATCATGTACCTGACCGGCGGGACGATGCTCATCTCCCGGGTCCTCTACATCGCCGCGGAGCTGGGCCTGGCGGACCTGCTCGCCCCAGGGCCGCGCCACGTGGATGACCTGGCGCGCACCACGGGGACGCATGCCGACTCGCTGTTCCGCGTCCTGCGAGCGCTGGAGGCCATGGGCATCGTCGCGCAGGAAGGCGAGGGCATCTTCCGCATCACGCCCCTGGCCCACGGGCTGCGCTCCAATGTTCCGGGCTCCATGCGCGCGTGGGCGCGCTACTTCGGCAGCCCCTGGCACTGGGAGTCGCTCGGCGAGGTGCTCGGGTCGGTGAAGAACGGCAAGTCCATCCCCGAGAACGAGCACGGCGCCGGCATCTTCGACTTCTTCTCGAAGAACCCCGAGCACGGGAAGCTCTTCGACGAGGCGATGACCAGCATCTCCAACGGCAGCAACCCGCTACTGCTGGCCGCCTATGACTTCGCGGGCATCCGCTCCGTGGTGGATGTCGGAGGGGGGCAGGGGCGCCTGCTGGCGGAGATCCTCCGCGCCCATCCGGCGCTCCAGGGCACGCTCTTCGAGCAGCCGGAGGTCCTCGAGCGCGCCCGGGAACCGGGCATCCTGGCGGAGTTCGAGCGCGCCGGCCGCTGCCAGCTCGTGGGCGGGAGCTTCTTCGACGCGGTGCCGGCCGGGCAGGACCTCTACCTCTTCAAGGAGATCCTCCATAACTGGCGGGATGACGACGTGAAGCGGATCCTCGAGGTGACCCGCAAGGCCGCGGGTGGGCCCGGGAAGAAGCTCCTCCTCATGGAGATGATCGTCGATCCCGCGCCGGAGCGAGCCCTGGCGGGCAAGCTGGTGGACCTGCTCATGCTGTCCATGCTGGGTGGCCGCGAGCGCACGCCGAAGGAGTTCGGCGAGCTCTTCGCGGCGACGGGCTTCCAGCTGACGCGGGTGATCCCGACGATGCCGCCCTACACCCTCGTGGAGGGCGTCTCGGTCTGAGCCGAGGGAGGCGGGGTCATCCCGCCTTGGCCACGGAGGCATCCTGGGACGGCACGGCGAACTTGAACTCGCCCTGCGCCAGGATGCGGATGTTCTGGGCGACGTCGGTGCTCTCGCGGGAGTGGATGAGCTGGAATTGAGCTCGAGCGAGGACCCCTCAGCTCCCAGCGCGGGGCAGGAGAGGGCAGGGGCCCTCGGGGCTCACAGGTGGCTGGTGTCGTTCCACTGCACGAGGACGGGCTGCTCCTCGTTCCACCCGAGCACGCTGATGGACGCGGTGCTCAGCGCGAAGAGCCGGCCCTCCGTGGGCGGCAGTCCCAGCCAGCGCGCGGCGAGCACTCGCAGCAGATGCCCGTGGGAGAAGAGGAGCACGTTGCCTCGAGCCCGCCGGGCCTCTTCGATGACCCGGTCCGCCCGGGCGCCGACCTGCTCCACCGTCTCGCCGTTGGGGACGCCGTCCTTCCAGAGCTTCCAGCCGGGCTCCGTGGCATGGATCTCCTTGGAGGTCTTCCCCTCGTAGGCGCCGTAGTCCCACTCCATCAGGTCCGGATTCTCCCGGGCGATGACGCCATGCCCCGAGAGGGCGCACGTCTCGCTGGCGCGGCGCAGGGGGCTCGTCCAGACCGCTACGAAGCTCCAGGCCCGCAGGGGACGCTCCAGCGCGCGCCCCATCCGCCGCCCATCCTCGAGCAGCGGAATGTCGGTGCGGCCGGTGTGCTGGCCACTCCGGCTCCAGGCCGTCTCACCGTGGCGGACGAGGACGATCTGCGGAGAGAGTGGCTTCATGGCTCGTCCTCAGCGCTTCAGGCCGCGTTTGATCTCCGCGCAGAGCTCGCGCGCCGCCGCCGGGCCGCCCGAGTGGGCCGCGCGCACGAGGGCGCTGCCGACGACGACTCCATCCGCATGGGCGCCAATCACCCGAGCCTGCTCCGCGGTGGAGATGCCGAAGCCCGCGACCACGGGCACGGGCGACGCACGCCGCACCAGCTCCAGGCGGGAGGACAGGTCCTTCGGCAGCTCCGCCCGCATGCCCGTCACTCCGGCCACCGAGACGCAGTACACGAAGCCCCGCCCGTCCTTGGCGATGGCCTCCGCGCGGGCGGGCGGCGTGGTGGGCGCGCACAGCGGGATGAGCTCCAGCCCGGCGGCATCGAAGGTGCTCCGCAGGCCCGTGCTCTCCTCGGGAGGCAGGTCCGGGAGGATGGTGCCGGAGATGCCTCGCTCGCGCGCCAGCTTCGCGTAGCGCTCCTCACCCAGCGCCATGACGATGTTGACGTACGTCATCACCACCAGCGGGGTGTTCGGGCAGCGCTTGCGCACCGCGGGCACCACCTCGTCCATGACACGCTGGAGCGTGGCGCCCGCCTTGAGCGCTCGCTCCGAGGCCGCCTGGATGACCGGGCCGTCCGCGATGGGATCGCTGAACGCCACCCCGAGCTCCAGGATGTCCGCGCCGCCCTCCACGAGCGCGGCGAACACATCCACCGAGCGGGGAAGGTCCGGATCGCCCGCCATGGCATACGCCACCAGCGCGCCCTCTCCTCGAGCCTTTGCCTTCGCGAAGGCCGCTGCAATCTCGCCGCTCATGCCTTCCCCTCGTGGCCCGTGGCCGGAATGCCCTTCGCCGCGATGGTCGCCACGTCCTTGTCGCCGCGACCCGAGCAGTTGATGACCAGGTGCTTGCCCTTGCCCAGCTCTCGCGCCAGCTCCGCCGCGCGCGCGAAGGCGTGGGACGTCTCCAGCGCCGGGAGGATGCCCTCCGTGCGAGCCACCTCGTAGAAGGCCCGCAGCGCCTCATCGTCCGTGGCCGTGCGCACCTCCAGCCGGCCCTGCTTGGCCAGGTGCGCCAGCTCCGGCCCCACGCCCGGGTAGTCCAGGCCCGCGGAGATGGAGTGCGCCTCCTGGATCTGCCCGTGGGCGTCCTGCAGCACCAGCGAGCGCGTCCCGTGCAGCACCCCCTCCGTGCCCAGCGTCAGCGAGGCGCCGTGCTGCCCGCTGTTCAGCCCGTGGCCGCCGGCCTCCACGCCCACCAGCCGCACGTCCTTGTCCCCGATGAAGGGGTGGCAGATGCCGATCGCGTTGGAGCCGCCGCCGATGCACGCGGTGATGGCATCCGGCAGCCGCCCGAAGGCCGCCTGGCTCTGTGCGCGCACCTCGCGGCCGATGACGGACTGGAAGTCCCGGACGATGGTGGGGTAGGGGTGCGGCCCCGCCGCGCTGCCGATGACGTAGTGGGTGTCCTCCACCTGCGCCACCCACGTGCGGATGGCCTCGTTCATCGCGTCCTTCAGCGTCTTCGAGCCCGACTCCACCGGCCGCACCGTGGCGCCCAGCGCGCGCATGCGGAAGACGTTGAGCGACTGGCGCTCCACGTCCAGCGCGCCCATGTACACCTCGCACGGGAAGCCGAAGAGCGCGCACGCGGTCGCCGTGGCCACGCCGTGCTGCCCCGCGCCCGTCTCGGCGATGATGCGCTTCTTGCCCATCCGCCGCGCCAGCAGCACCTGGCCGATGGTGTTGTTGATCTTGTGCGCGCCCGTGTGCGCCAGGTCCTCTCGCTTGAGCCACACGTGCGCGCCGCCCCAGGACTCGGTCAGCCGGCGCGCGGGCGTCAGCGGCGTCTCGCGTCCGACGAACTCCTTCAGCACCCGCGCCACCTCTTCGTCGAAAGAGGGATCCGCGCGCGCCGCCGCGTACGCCGCTTCCAGCTCCAGCAGCGCCGGGACGAGCGTCTCTGGCACATAGCGGCCACCGTAGCGGCCGAAGCGCCCGGTCGAGGTCTCCATGCTCATGTCTGTTGCCCCCACAGGTTCACTGCCTTGGCGGCGCGGATGAAGGCCCGCACCGCCTCGGGATCCTTGATACCGGGGCTCGCCTCCACCCCGCTCGCCACGTCCACTCCATAGGGATGAGTGGCGCGGACGGCCTCTGCCACGTTTCCCGGCGTGAGCCCGCCCGCCACCAGGACAGGCACTCCCACGTCCACAAGCTGCGCCACCAGCGACCAGTCGAAGGTGACGCCCCCTCCGCCGTAGCCCGGCGCCGCCCCGTCCAGCAGCAGCGTCGCCACGTCCCCCGCGCCCACGTACGTGCGAGCCCGGGCCACGTCCTCCGGCCCGTGCACGCGCAGCGCCTTGATGACAGGGACGCCGAAGCCCGCGCAGGTCTCGGGCGGCTCGTCGCCGTGGAGCTGCACCGCCGTGAGCCCGCACTCGCGCACCCGCGCTCGGATGATGTCCGGGGACTCGTTGACGAAGACGCCTACCACCGCGCCCAGCCCGGGCCGGGTGTGCCCCAGGGCCGCCGCCGTGGCGGGCTCCACGTAGCGAGGCGAGCGCGGGTAGAAGTTCAGCCCCAGCGCGTCCGCGCCCGCCGCCCATGCGGTCCGCGCATCCTCCAGGCGCGTCACCCCGCAGATCTTCACCCGGACGCTCACGCCGCCCCATCCCTCGCGGCCAGCAGCCGCGCCAGCGCCCGGCCGGGCTCCGCGTCTCGCAGCAGGGACTCGCCGACCAGCACCGCGTCAGCCCCCGCCGCCCGAGCCGCCGCGAAGTCCGCCGCCGTCTTCAGTCCACTCTCGGCCACCAGTCCGCGGGCCCGCTGGCGCAGCCGAGGCATCACCCGCAGCGCCGTGGCCGTGTCCGTGCGCAGCGTGGCCAGGTCCCGGTTGTTGATACCCACCAGCTCCGCGCCCGCCGCCAGGGCGCGCTCGGCGTGGGCCTCCGTGTGCGCCTCCACCAGCGCCGCCACTCCGCAGGACTTCGCGGCCGCCACCATCTCCTGGAGCAGCCCGTCCTCCAGCGCGTCGGCGATGAGCAGCACCGCGTCCGCTCCGATGGCCGCGCTCTCTTCCACCTCGCGCGGGGCGACCAGGAAGTCCTTTCGCAGCACGGGCAGCGACACCTCCGCGCGCACCTGCTCCAGGTCCGCCAGCCTGCCTCCGAAGTCCACGTCGTCCGTGAGCACGCTGATGGCGCAGGCGCCCCCGGCCTCGTAGCCGCGAGCCACCTGGACGAGATCCTGATGCGGGAAGTCACCGCCCGAGGGGCTCTTGCGCTTCACCTCGGCGATGACGTTCACCGCCACGCCGGGCCGGCGCTGGAGCAGGGCCGCGGTGAAGTCCCGCGAGGGAGGACGCACCCGTGCGCCCAGCGGAGGGCGGGTGGCGAGTTCCCGGCGCTTGCGCGCGAAGATGTCCGCGAGGAGGTTCATACAGGGTTCTCCGGGGGCTGGCTCCGCGGTGGGCCCGCCCGTGGCAGAGACTGCTGGGGAACGACTCCCTCAGCCTAGTCCTCTCCCGCGGAGGAAGAGGGGACTTTCCTCGGGGCCCTGTTCAATGAACCCCTCCCTGGATGAGCGCCGCCAGCTTGCGCGCCGCCGCGCCCGAGTCGATGGCCTCCTCGGCCCGCTTCACGCCCTCGCGCAGGTCCGCCGCCTGGCCCACCACCACCAGCGCCGCCGCCGCGTTGAGCAGCACCGCCGTGCGGATCCCCGAGCGCTCGCCCTGCAGCAGCGCCTTCAGCAGCCGGGCGTTCTCCTCGGCGTCACCTCCGGCGATGGCCTCTCGAGGCACCCGCTCCAGCCCCGCGTCCTCCGGGCTGAGGGTGAACAGGCGCACCGTGCCGTCCTCGCGCAGCTCCGCCACGTTCGTCGGAGCGCAGGGCGACACCTCATCCAGCCCGTCCTGGCCGTGCACCACCCAGGCGCGCCGGCTACCCAGCCGCCCCAGCACCCGCGCCGTCTGCTCCAGGCGCTCGCCGGCGAAGGTGCCCAGCAGCTGGTAGCGCGCGCCCGCCGGGTTCGTCAGCGGGCCCAGCAGGTTGAAGAAGCTGTGGAAGCCCATCTCCCGCCGCGCCTGCGCCACGTGCTTGAGGGCGCTGTGGTGCGACGGCGCGAAGAGGAAGCCCACGCCGTGCTCGTCGATGTCCCGGGACACGGCCTCGTGCGCCCGCTCCATCGGCAGGCCCAGCGCCGCCAGCACGTCCGCGCTCCCGCAGCGGCTGGAGACGGCCCGGTTGCCGTGCTTGGCCACCGTCGCCCCGGCCCCCGCGGCCACGAACGCCACCGCGGTGGAGATGTTGAAGGTGTGCGCCCCATCTCCGCCGGTGCCGCACGTGTCCAGCACCACCTCCGCCTTCGGCGACAGCTTCGCCGCTCGCAAGCGCATGGCCTCCGCCGCCCCGAGGAGCTCGTCCTCCGTCTCCCCCTTCATCCGCAGCGCGGCCGCCAGCGCGCCCACCTGCGCCGACGTCGCCTCGCCCGCGAGCATCAGGCCCATGATGGTGGCCATCTCCTCGCGGGTGAGATCGCGCCGGCTCAGCACCTTGCCTAGCGCTTCCTTGAGCGTCATGGCTCGCTACCCCAGCCTCGCCACGTCACGGCCGAGCGCACTGGCGATGGCGCGCACATCGTCCATGGCCTTCTCGAACTCGGAGAACTCCAGCGACTGGTGGCCGTCCGACAGCGCCCGCGGCGGATCCGGGTGCACCTCGACGATGAGGCCGTCGGCGCCCACCGCGACGGCCGCGCGCATCATCGCCGGCACCGCCTTGCGCACGCCGATGCCGTGCGAGGGGTCCACCCACACGGGCAGGTGGCTGAGCGACTTGAGCATCGGCACCGCGTTGAGGTCCAGCGTGTTGCGCGTCATCGTCTCGAAGGTGCGGATGCCGCGCTCGCAGAGGATGACGCGGTTGTTGCCCTTGGCGACGATGTACTCGGCCGCCATCAGCAGCTCCTTGATGGTGGCGCTCAGGCCGCGCTTGAGGAGCACGGGCTTGCGCACCTCGCCCACCGCCTCCAGCAGCGAGAAGTTCTGCATGTTGCGCGCGCCCACCTGGAGGATGTCCGCCGTCTCGGCCACCTGCGGCAGCGTCGCGGTGTCCTTCACCTCGGTGACGACGAGCAGCCCCGTCTCCTTGCGCGCCTCGGCCAGCAGGGACAGGCCGTCGCTCTTGAGGCCCTGGAACTCGTAGGGGCTGGTGCGAGGCTTGAACGCGCCGCCGCGCAGCATGGTGGCGCCCGCCTTCCTCACCGCCTGCGCCGTGCCGACGATCTGATCGCGCGTCTCCACCGAGCACGGGCCGGCCATCACGTGGATCGACTTGCCGCCCAACATCAGGTTGCCCACCTGGATGGTGCTGTCGTCCGGCTTCACCTCGCGGCTGACGAGCTTGAAGGGCTGGGAGATGGCCACCGCGTCCGCGACGCCTGGGAGCACCCGGAACGGCTCGGGCTCCACCGGGCCCTTGTTGCCCGTGATGCCGATGGCGGTGCGAGTGCCGCCGGGAATCGCGTTCGGTTGCCAGCCCCGACGCCGGACCTCCTCGTTGACGCGCTCGATATCCTGAGGTGTCGCATCCGGTTTCATCACGATCAGCATGGGGTACCTGTCTCCAACGAGGGTCGCCGGGTCGGGCGGCGGGTGATGACCACAACAGCCGCAGGCGGGAGGATCGTGCGGCAGTGCCGGTTGTCCGCTCGCTCACGGTTCCGGGAAGTGTCCCTATGCGCGGCGGCTAAATCAAGCCACGCTGAAGGGTTATTCCCTGGGTGTATAGAGGACGGAAGGGCGGGATGTGACGCTGCTCCGAGCCGCGTCCGGCTCATCCTCTGCGATCCTGAGACACGGCTGACCGGGTAGGCGGCGGGCACACACCGGCGTCTGCGTGAGGAACTGTGGCGCTCGGGAGGACTCATGGCGAGGTAGCATCCGAGCGCATCCATGAGCGAAGACGACAAGACCTATCTGTCGGGGCAGAGCCCGACGGCGAGCAAGCCCACCGGACCGCTGCAGATCGTTCCCGGCACGGTGCTCAAGGGCACCTATCGGATCGACGCCGAGCTGGGCAGCGGGGGCATGGGCACGGTCTACCGGGCGACGCACCTCGGGCTGGACAAGACGATGGCGGTGAAGGTGCTGTCGCACCGGGCCATCGCCACGCCGGACAGCCTGGCGCGCTTCGAGCGTGAGGCGAAGGTGGCCGGCAAGGTGAGCCACCCGGCGATGACGCACGTCATCGACTTCGGCGTGGAGCAGGGCACGCCGTACATCGTCATGGAGTACGTGAGCGGCGTGGAGCTGGCGGAGCTCATCGAGCGCGGCGGGCCCATGTCGCCTCGGCGCGCGGTGGCGGTGATGCGGCAGATCGTCTCGCTGCTCCGAGCGGCGCACGCGCTGGACATCGTCCACCGGGACCTGAAACCGGCCAACATCAAGATCATCCAGGAGAGCTCCGAGGACAGTCAGGTCTTCGTGAAGGTGCTGGACTTCGGAGTGGCGAAGGTCGTCGGGGATGTGTCGGGGCAGCTCACCAGCGAGGGGATGTTGGTGGGTACGCCGGCGTACATGGCGCCGGAGCAGATCACCGGCAAGCCGATCGACGGGAGGACGGACCTCTACTCCGCGGGCCTCATCTTCCACGAGATGCTCAGTGGCATCCGGGCCTTCAAGGGAGAGACGATCGCCCGCATCCTCCATGCGCAGATGAATGATCCGCCGCCGCCGCTGACGGTGCAGGTGCCGGACATCCTCCGTCAGACGCTCCAGAAGTTCGTCGAGAAGCGTCCGGAGGATCGTTTCCAGGACGCGGCCGAGGCGGATCGCGCGCTCATGGCCTGCGAGGACGTGCTGCGGCCGCCCTCGGTGAACGTCATTGCCTCCACGGTGCTGACCGCCAGCGCGGAGCAGGAGCGGGCCGCCGAGCAGGGGGGGAAGACGGTCACGTATCGCCCGAAGCAGGAAGAGCCAGCGCCGGTGGCTCCGGGCCCGAGCGACTCCGCTGCCAGGGAGTCCAAGCCGTCCTCGGGCGTCTCCGTCTCGGACTCGCTCGTGAAGGAGGGGCAGGCGGTTCGGGAAGAGCCCGCGCTGGTCCCCGCCCCTGTCCCGGCGCCTGTTCCGGTGGCGCCCATGCCTGTCTCGCCGCCGCCTCCCGCGCCGGTGGCGCCTGCGCTCCAGAAGGTCGAGCCCCGGAAGTCCTCCGGCTCCAACATGGTCCTGGTGCTGGTGGGCGTTGCCGTCGTGCTCCTCCTGGTTGGACTGGCGGGGAGTGTGTGGGTCTGGAAGAGCGGACTCCTGACTGGCGGCAAGACGGGAGCCTCGACGCCGACCACCGATTCAGGGGCCGTCGCGGCACGGCCTGAGCCGGCACAGCCTCCGAAGAACGAGCCGCCCCCCACGGCGCCAGAGCCCAACACCCCCCCGGAAGACACTGGCACGACCGCGGCCGAGCCCGGGACGGAGCCGGAGCCGGAGCCTCCTGACACGGTGGCGCAAGGGGAGTCAGGGGACGAGGAACCCGCGCAAGGAGAGGACGGCGCGGCCGAGGGTGACGAGCCTCCGGTGGCCGAGACTCCGCCCGAGGAAGAACTCGCTCCGGGCTGCTACGTCGCGGTGGTGGCGTTCGAGTCCAGCCGAGCGGGGAAGGGGGACTATGGCCCGTGGATTCCGAAGTCGCTGAAGTCTCGGACCTCCATCAAGTGCTCCTCCATTCCTCCGCAGAGGAATATCGGCCAGTCGCAGGGGCTGTTCGATCAGTGGCCTGACTCGTCAGGCAAGCCTCGCTTCTACAACCCCATCACCTTCGAGCCTCAGAAGAAGGGTGAGCCGAACACCCGCCTCATGGTGGTGAAGGTCTACACGCAGGTGGCCGGGAAGGCTCCGTGAGCGAGGCGCGAGACGCATGAGCGAGGACGACAAGACACACGCGCCCGCTCGGAAGCCACCAGCGAGTCCGCAGACCTCCGGTTCCCAGATCAGTCCGGGAGCGGTGCTCAAGGACACCTACCGCATCGAGGCCGAGCTGGGCAGCGGCGGCATGGGCACGGTCTATCGGGCGACGCACATCGGGCTCGACAAGACGATGGCGGTGAAGGTGCTGTCCCCCCGGGCCATCTCCTCGCCCGAGAGCCTGGCGCGCTTCGGCCGCGAGGCGAGGGTCGCTGGCAAGGTGAACCACCCGGCGATGACGCACGTCATCGACTTCGGCGTGGAGCAGGGCACGCCGTACATCGTCATGGAGTACGTGGACGGCATCGAGCTGGCCGAGTACATCGAGCGCCAGGGTCCGATGCCGCCGCGGCAGGCGGTGGCGGTGATGCGGCAGATCGTCTCGCTGCTGCACGCCGCGCACGCGCTGGGCATCGTCCACCGCGACCTCAAGCCCTCCAACATCAAGATCGTCCGAGCGGGCCCGGATGACGGTCAGCTCTTCGTGAAGGTGCTGGACTTCGGCATCGCCAAGGTCATCGGCGACATGGCCGGGCAGCTCACCAGCGAAGGGATGATGGTGGGCACGCCGGCGTACATGGCGCCGGAGCAGATCGCCGGCAAGCCGATCGACGGGAGGACGGACCTCTACTCCGCGGGCCTCATCTTCCACGAGCTGCTCAGTGGCGTGCGCGCCTTCCAGGGAGAGACGATCGCGCGCATCCTCTACGCGCAGGTACACGAGCCGCCCCCGCCCGTGGCACTGCCGCTGCCGGACGTACTGCGGCAGACGCTCTTGAAGTTCTACGAGAAGCGTCCGGAGGATCGCTTCCAGGACGCGGCCCAGGCGGATCGGGCGCTCATGGCCTGCGAGGAGGCGCTGCGCTCCTTCTCCGGGGGCGTCGTCGTGGCCCCAGTCCCGCCCCAGGGCGACGTCTCGCGAGCCGCGAGTGCCACTCCGGAGTCCTTCTCCGCCACGATGCGTCGGCCCGAGTCCGGCTCCGCGCAGGCCGAGGCGCCCGCCGAGGGAGTCCTCTCCGCGACGATGATGCGGCCGGAGTCCGGCGCGAGCGGGGGCACGCCCTCACCCGCGGTCTCCCCTCCGCCGGCTCGGCCCGTGACGGACCGGGACCTGAAGCCCGCCCCGGCACTGCTCGGGACCGATCGACAGCCCGCTCCGGTGATACCGGCTCCCATGCCACCGGCTGCGATGCCGGGGGGCCACCCGGGGCCGATGCCAGGGCGCCACCCCGCCGCGAATCAGCGCGGGAAGTCCTCGGGCACGGGGAAGGGCTGTCTCATCGCCGTGCTGATCGTGGGCTTCTTGGGATGCCTGGGAATGACAGGGCTGGGCTTCCTGGCCTGGCTCAGCAACCTGAGCCAGGAGAATGCACAGTCGTCCTCCTTCACGAACGAGCACCACACCGCCCACCCGCATGGGGATCCTCCGGAGGAGGAGGGCCTCGCCGCCTTCCAGGCAGCCGCCGTCGGACTGTCCCCAGGCTGCTACGCGACCGAGCTCATCATGCGGGCGGATCGCCATGGCAGCGAGCATGCCGGCGCATGGGAGATCGAGTCGGGCTCCGCCTGGAAGCCCGTGGACTGTTCCTCCGTTCGCCGCAAGCAGCCGAGCCGCGAGGCGATGGCGCTGATGGAGCAGTGGCCCGTCCAGGGAGAGCTCCTCCAGGTGGAGCTCTCCCCGCCGAAGCCAGATCCCGATGACGCGGGCTCCCTCCTCAGGACGGTCCGCGCCTACACGCGGGTCTCGGAAGGAGCCCACTGAGACGACCCGGGCCGTCAGGCCTGGGCCGAGGAGCCGCCCGACGTCGTCGAGGCCTCCGGGGCCTGCGAGCCCGCCGTCGGAGCGCCGTTGGCGGGAGGCTCCACCGTCTGCCCCGCCAGCTGCGTCAGCAGCGCCGTCATCCGCTTCGCGAAGCGGTTGGGATCCTCCAGCGGGCTGCCCTCGGTGAGCAGCGCCTGATCATGCAGCAGCTCGATCCACTCTGTGACCCGCTCGGCCTTCGCGTCCTTCTCGTGGAGCTTGCGCAGGTGCTCGATGACGGGGTGCGCGGGGTTCACCTCGAGGATGCGCTTGGCGCGGGGCATGCCTCGGCCGTGCTCGCGCAGCAGGCGCTCCAGGAAGGCGGGCGAGCCGCCCTCGGGCAGCACCAGGCAGACGGGTGAGTCGGTGAGGCGATCGGACACGCGCACCTCGCGGACCGCGTCCTTGAGCACCTCCTTCATCCGCTCGGTGAGCGCCTTGAGGCCCTCGGCGTGCTCCTCCTTCTGCTTCTTCTCCTCGGGCGTCTCCTGGAGCTTCAGGTCCGCCTGCAGCGCGGACACCAGCGGCTTGCCGTCGAACTCGTGCAGCCCCTGGGCGGCCCACTCGTCCACCGGGTCGGTCAGGAAGAGCACCTCGTAGCCGCGCTTGCGCAGCGCCTCCAGGTGGGGCGAGCCCTCCAGCGCCTTCCGCGACTCGCCGAACATGTAATAGATGGCCTGCTGGCCCTCCTTCATGCGCGACACGTAGTCGGCCAGCGACGTCAACCCCTCCTGGTGGCTGCTCTCGTAGCGCACCAGGGCGCCCAGCTTCTCGCGGTGCTCGCTGTCGCCGGTCAGCCCCTCCTTGAGAATGGCGCCGAAGTTCTTCCAGAACGCCACGTAGTCCTCGGGCTTGTCCTTGGCGAGCTTCTCCAGCAAGTCCAGCGTCTTCTTCACCACGTGCTTGCGGATGGAGCGCACCACCGCCGAGTCCTGGAGCAGCTCGCGCGAGACGTTGAGCGGCAGGTCATCCGAGTCCACCACGCCGCGCACGAAGCGCAGCCAGGGCGGCAGCAGCTCCTCGCAGTCGTCCATGATGAAGACGCGCTTGACGAACAGCCGCACGCCGCGCCGCCGCTGGGTGCCGTCCATGTCGAACGGGCGGCGCTTGGGCAGGAAGATGAGGCCGGTGAACTGCTGGTTGCCGTCCGTCTTGAAGTGCGTCCACGTCTGCGGCGGCTCGAAGTCGTGGGTGAGGTGCTTGTAGAACTCCTGGTACTGCTCGTCGGTGATCTCCGACTTGGGGCGCTGCCAGAGCGCGCTGGCCTTGTTGACGGTTTCGAAGGCGGTGGTGGTGCCCTTCTGGCCCGTCTGCGCGTCGATGACGTCCGTGGTCTTCTTCACCTGCAGCTGGATGGGGTGGCCCACGTAGTCGGAGTACTGGGTGATGAGCGAGCGCACGCGCCACTCGTCCAGGAACTCCTTCTGGTCCGCCTTGAGGTGCAGGGTGATGGAGGTGCCGCGCGTGGTGCGCTGGGCGGGCTCCACGGTGAAGGTGCCCTTGGCCTCGGAGGTCCACCGGAACGCCGGCTGCTCCTTGCCCGCGGGCCGGCTCACCACCTCCACGCGGTCGGCGACGAGGTAGGCGCTGTAGAAGCCCACGCCGAACTGGCCGATGAGGTTCACGTCCTTCTGGCCGCGCTGGGAGAGCATCTCCAGGAACTCGCGCGAGCCCGAGTGCGCGATGGTGCCCAGGTTCTTCACCAGCTCGTCATGCGTCATGCCGATGCCGGTGTCCTCGATGGTGAGGGTGCCGCGCTCGGCATCGGGGATGATGCGGATCTCCAGGGTGGGCTCATCCCCGAGCAGCTCCGGCTCGGTGATGGTGCGAAAGCGCAGCTTGTCCAGCGCGTCGGACGCGTTGGAGACCAGCTCGCGCAGGAAGATCTCCTTGTGGCTGTAGAGCGAGTTGATGACCAGGTTCAGCAGCTGGTTGATCTCGGCCTGAAAGGAGTGGGTCTCCCTCTGGGTTTCGACGGACATGGATCCTCCGGACACCTGATGTAGGCGTGACCCGTTCCCCATAACCATTCCGGAAGACTTGTCGAGTCCGAAGGTCGCCCGCCTGGGCCTGGACCGGGCTCCCCACCCGCCAGGGAAGGCGATAAGACTGCCGCCCCATGACCCGTTACCTCCTGTCCCTGCTCACGACCGTGCTCCTGGCGGGCGCCGCCCGGGCCGCCGAGCCGGCTCCCCTCCCCACCGCCGCGGAGCTCCAGCGGATGACGGCGCGCTTCGCGCCCGTGGACCTCAAGGTCGACGTCTCCAAGCTGCCGGACAACGAGAAGCGCGCGCTGGCGAGGATGGTCCAGGCCGCTCAGCTCATGGACCCGCTCTTCATGCGCCAGTCCTGGGCCGGCAACGAGACGCTCCTGCTGGAGCTGCTGAAGGACACCTCGCCGCTGGGGCGCGAGCGGCTCCGCTCGTTCCTGCTCAACAAGGGGCCGTGGTCACGGCTGGATGAGGGCCGGCCCTTCATCCCCGGCGTCCCCGCCGAGCCGCCTGCGTCGGGCAACTTCTACCCGCCCGCCACCACCAAGGAGGCCATCGAGCAGTGGGTGAAGACGCTGCCCGAGCCCCAGCAGCGCGAGGCCACCGGCTTCTACACCACCATCCGCCGCGCTCCGGACGGCAAGCTCATCGCCGTGCCCTACAGCGTGGAGTACCAGGGCGAGCTCGGCCAGGCGGCCCAGCTCCTGCGCGAGGCCGCCCAGCTCACGAAGCAGCCCACGCTCCAGGCCTTCCTCACCGCGCGCGCGGATGCCTTCCTCTCCAACAACTACTACGCCAGCGAGGTGGCGTGGATGGAGCTGGACGCCAGCATCGAGCCCACCATCGGGCCCTACGAGGTCTACGAGGACAACTGGTTCAACTACAAGGCCGCCTTCGAGGCCTTCATCACGGTGAGGGACGACGCGGAGACGCAGAAGCTGTCGCGCTTCAGCGGCGAGCTCCAGGGGCTGGAGAACGCGCTGCCCATCGATCCGAAGATGCGCAACCCGAAGCTGGGCGCGCTGGCGCCCATCCGGGTGGTCAACAGCGTGTCCTCCTCCGGAGACGCCAACCGCGGCGTGCAGACGGCCGCCTTCAACCTGCCCAATGACGAGCGCGTCACCGCGGAGAAGGGCAGCAAGCGCGTGATGCTCAAGAACATCCAGGAGGCCAAGTTCCAGCGCGTGCTGAAGCCCATCGCCCTGGTGGCGCTCTCCGCGAAGGATCGCGCGAACGTCGCCTTCGACGCCTTCTTCACCCACATCCTCATGCACGAGCTGATGCACGGGCTGGGGCCCCACAACATCACCGTCGACGGCAAGCAGACCACGGTGCGTCAGGCGCTCCAGGTGGCCTCCAGCGCCATCGAGGAGGCCAAGGCGGACGTCTCCGGCCTCTGGGCGCTGCAGCAGCTGGTGAACAAGGGGCTGCTCGACAAGTCCATGGAGCGCACCATGTACACCACGTACCTGGCCTCCATGTTCCGCTCCATCCGGTTCGGCATCGACGAGGCCCATGGCAAGGGCGTGGCGCTCCAGCTCAACCACTTCCTGGACACCGGCGCGGTGAAGGTGAACCCGGACGGCACCTTCTCGATCGTCCCGGAGAAGATCCAGGAGTCCGTGACGGCGCTGACGAAGCAGCTCATGGAGCTGCAGGGGCGCGGCGATCGCGCCCAGGCCGAGGCCCTGCTGTCGAAGCTGGGTGTGGTGCGGCCGGAGGCGCAGAAGGTGCTCGACAAGCTCCGCAACGTCCCCGTGGACATCGAGCCGCGCTTCGTCACCGCGGAGCAGCTCATCCGAGACTTCGGCGGCCCCGAGCAGGTGAAGAAGTAGCCCCGGAGCCTGGCTCGCCTGGCCCTCGACCCACCGCCCGTCGCTTTTCCATGCGCGCCGGGCGGCTCGGGGCCACAACCCAGACGGATGAGCACCCGCGCCCACCATGGCCCCTGGGGAGTCCCCCTCGCGCTGATCCTCATCGGCGCGTGGTTGGGGCACCTTGCCTGGATGCTGACGGCGGACGGCCTCTCCTGGCGCTCGCCCGTCTCCTGGCTCCACGTGGCCCTGCAAGGCTACCTGTGCACCGGCCTCTTCATCACCGGCCATGACGCCATGCATGGCACGGTGAGCCGCCGCTGGTGGCTGAACGCGGCGGTGGGGACGCTCGCCTGCTTCCTCTTCGCGGGGCTGTCCTACCGCCGGCTGGTGGTCAACCACCGCGCCCACCACGCCGACCCCACGGGCGAGCGCGATCCGGACTTCTCCACGCGCTCCCAGGCCTTCTGGCCGTGGCTGGCCACCTTCATGTTCCGCTACACCACCTTGACGCAGCTCGTCGTGATGGCGGTGCAGTTCAACGTGCTCAAGTGGCTGGGAGTGGCCGAGTGGCGCCTGTGGGCCTTCTGGGTGGTGCCCGCGGTGCTCGGCACGCTGCAGCTCTTCTACTTCGGCACCTACCTGCCCCACCGCCGGCCGGACACCCCCGAGATGGCGCCCCACCACGCGCGCACCCTGCCGCGCAACCACCTGTGGGGCATGCTCTCCTGCTACTTCTTCGGCTACCACTGGGAGCACCACGAATCGCCCTCGACCCCATGGTGGGCGCTATGGCGGATGAAGGATGCTCGGGCCCGTGCCTCGGCCCTGGCTGGTCAGGGAGAGGCCACCACCCGGTAGGGGAGGGGCCGCTCGTCTCCACCCGGGGTGTAACTGAACGCGGGTTGACGCGTAGATAGAGGAGTCATGTCCGACAAGAAGGCGCCCGAGCCCCCCAGCTCCGAGATCACCCCCGAGAAGCAGTACCTGCGCCGCCGCGAGCTCATCAAGAACGCGGGCCTCTTCGCGGGCACGGCCGCGGTCGTCGGGGGCGGGCTGTACCTGCTGGGCATGAAGCGCACCCGGCCCATGGACAAGTTCGTTCCGGACGCGGGCGAGCTGGCCGCGCTCCCCGTCTCGGGCGGCAAGGGCTCCGGGCCCTACGACACCGACGAGTCCCGCACGCCCTACGAGGACGTCACCACCTACAACAACTTCTACGAGTTCGGGCTCGACAAGAACGATCCGGCCCGCCACTCGCACACCCTCAGGACGCGGCCGTGGACCGTCACCATCGACGGCGAGGCGCACAAGCCGCAGACGGTGGACATCGATCAGATCACCTCCTGGTTCCCCCTGGAGGAGCGCGTCTACCGGATGCGCTGCGTCGAGGCCTGGTCCATGGTCATCCCCTGGCTCGGCTTCCCGCTGGGCGAGCTCATCAAGCGCGTGGAGCCCACCAGCCGCGCGAAGTACGTGGCCTTCACCACGCTGATGGATCCGGAGCAGATGCCGGGCCTGAAGCGCCCCGTGCTGGACTGGCCCTATGTGGAAGGCCTGCGCCTGGACGAGGCCCTGCACCCGCTGACGCTCATGGCGGTGGGGCTCTACGGCAAGACGCTTCCCAACCAGAACGGCGCGCCGCTGCGGCTGGTGGTGCCCTGGAAGTACGGCTTCAAGGGCATCAAGTCGATCGTGAAGATCACCCTCACCGAGCAGCAGCCGCCCACCACGTGGAACCTGGCCAAGCCCGAGGAGTACGGCTTCTACGCCAACGTGAACCCCCAGGTGGACCACCCGCGCTGGAGCCAGGCCTCGGAGCGCCGGGTGGGGGAGTTCCGCCGCCGCCCCACGCTGCCCTTCAACGGCTACGCCGAACAGGTGGCCTCTCTCTATGCCGGCATGGATCTCCGCACGAACTACTGAGCTTCCCATGGCCTCCCCGCCGCTACCCTGGCTCAAGCCTGCCGTCCTCGTGGGAGGACTCGCCCCGCTGGCGCTCCTGGCACTCCAGGGCGCGCAGGGGACGTTGGGGCCCAACGTCATCGAGGCCGTGCTCAACCAGACCGGGCTGATGGCGCTCATCTTCCTGCTGGGCTCGCTGGCGTGCACGCCGCTCAAGCTGCTCTTCGGTTGGACGTGGCCCGTGCGCATCCGCAAGCTGGTGGGCCTGATGGCCTTCGCGTACGCGGTGCTGCACTTCCTCACCTACGCGGTGGCGGATCAGGGGCTCAAGCTCGGCCCCATCCTCGAGGACATCACGAAGCGGAAGTTCATCGCGGTGGGCTTCATCGCCCTGGTGCTGCTGGTGCCCCTGGCCGTCACCTCCACCAACGCCGCGGTGCGGCGCATGGGCTTCCCGGCCTGGCAGCGCCTGCACCGGCTCGTCTACGTGGCGGCGTCGCTGGGGGTGATCCACTTCGTCTGGCGGGTGAAGAAGGACGTCACCGAGCCCTTCATCTACGGCGCGGTGCTCGCGCTGCTGCTCGGCATCCGCGTGGTGGAGGCCGTGCGCAAGCGCCGCCGGGCCCGCCCCGCCCCGCGTCCCGCCTGAGCCAAGGCGAGGCACAGGCTGGAAATGCGAAGGGCCGGGCGTCCGCGCCTGCCTCCCGTCCTGCGGGGAGGGGCTGCGGCCTCGCTCGGCCCTGGGAACCGGAACGGATCCGGGTTCAGCTGTTGCGCGGCAGGATCGTATCCACCAGCGTCATCAGCTGCGCGCAGCTCACCGGCTTGCGCACGAAGGCGTTGATGCCCGCCTTCTGGCCCTGCGTGCGGACCTCGGCGACGTTCGGATCGCCCGTCATCATCAGGATGGGGGTGCGGGCCACGCGCGGGTTCTTGTTGGCGCGGACCTCCATGGCGAACTCCGCGCCATTCATGCCCTCCATCCGGAAGTCCGTGAGGACCAGATCCACCGCGCCCTGCTCGAGCACCTTCAGGGCTTCCTCCCCCGACTCGGCTTCGACGTACTCGAAGTTCCGAGCCATCAGATAGATCTTCAGCAGCGTCCGGATGGAGCGGCTGTCATCGACGAGAAGGACGCGCTGGGGCGTCCCGGTAGCGGCCTTCAGCACGGGACGAACCGACTCCACGGCGGGACGAGGAATGGAAATGGTTGCAACGGAGGAGAGCGTTCCGGCCTTCATAGGATCCTTCCCTCGTTCAGGTAACTCCCCCTGAACTGCACAACTGGAATAATGCAGGAAAGCCCGTCTGATGTCAAAACGAAGTGAAGGCCGCGAAACCGGGAAATCTTGAACAGGTGTGAGGGGAGGTAGGGCCACAGGGGCCCTACGAGGCAGCCCCTGTAATGACGGGAGCTTAGGGGACCTGAAGCACCTGGCCCTGACCTGCCACGGGGGGTAGCCCCAGGGCCTCGGCCAGGCCCGGGGACAGCTCGTTGGGCACGCGCCACACCTGTCCCGTGGACTGGATGACGATCACCGCGTAGCGCCCGGAAGGCATCTTCTGGAGCTGCGCGGGGGCGCTGGGGTTGCGCGCATCGAGCGCGATCGGGCGCACGGCCACGGTCAGCTCGTTCAGTGGGAGCACGGCGTCCATGCGCGGGCGGTTCTCGGCGTCATAGAGCCCCGGCGGGAGCGCGTCGTGGACGATGCCCGCGCTCAGCACCACGAGATCCGGCTGGCCGTCCGGCTGGCCGGTGAGGAACTGCGCGTAGTCCTCGCCCTCGGTGTCGAGCTCCCCGTTGTTGTCCACATCGTTCTCGTCGGTGAGGCCGGAGCCGCCATCGGCCAGCTTGCGCACCACGATGCGGGGCCAGAGGTCCGGCACCCCGTCTCGATTGGCATCATCCGGCGTGTTGTCCCCGTCCTCGTTCATGAAGCGCACGAGGAAGGCGGGCCTGCCCAGGTTCACTGCACCCTCGCGGATGGCGCGGGAGCGGAGCTTGAACACCTTGGTGCCGCCATTGGGCTCGATCGTCGAGGGGGCATTCACCAGCTCGAAGACGGGGCGGTCCACCGGCACGGTCGCCGAAGTGGCGAAGCTCACCGTGGCGCCCAGCACGGGGATGGGCGTGCCATCCTCGGCCGTGGTCACCTCGATGATGCGCGGCTTGAGGGTGGCGAGATCCAGCGCGGCTCCGCCCACGTCGCCCACGTTGGGCTCGCCGGTGACGGTGTACCAGGGGATGAAGTCCGGGCCGTGGCAGGGCGACGCGCCGTCATGGCACGTGTCCGTGTCGATGAAGCCCCGGAGCAGGTACTGGCCTGGGTGCACCAGGGGGAAGATGAAGGGCGCGGTGAACGGCCCCGCCGAGTGCGTGTCCTTCTCCGAGCCGAAGAGCTCCTCTCGGGGGATGACTTCGAAGGCGATGGGGCGCCCGGTGCCCTGCGGCGGTGGTGGGCGGTCGGCCTCGTAGAGGAACACCACGGCATTGCCGCGAGCGGGGCCCTGGACGACGACGCTGCCCTCGATGCGGGCAGCCAAGGTCTGCTGCTGCCGATCGCTGGTGGGCTTCACGGGCGGAGGCTCGCAGCCCAGCGTCAGGAGGGTGGAGAGGGTCAGGCCCGCGAGGACCAGCCCCTGGGGGCGAGAGAAGCTCATGGGGTCACCGTCAGGGTCGCGTAGACGCGGCGCTCGATGCGGTTGCCGAAGGGGTGCTGGGCGTGGGTGGCGCCCAGGTTCGAGCCCACCACCGCCACCGTCAGCTTGTCCTTCACCACCTCGTAGCCCACGCGGGCGTTGAGGACGGTGTAGGCGGGCAGGGGGTTGGAGAACAGCTCGATGGTCGTGGGGTCCGAGGCCGCGGGCTCACGCTCGATCCACTGGGTGCTCGAGGTGTAGGTCGCGTTGATGCCGAACTCCAGGTCCGAGCGCGTGCGGTAGGTAAGGCCACCGAAGAGCTTGATCTGCGGGGCCTGGCTGCACGGTCCACACTCGTCATCCGCCTCGTCGTCCGAGGCCACCTTCTGGAAGGCGCTGCTGAGCTTGATGCCCAGGCCGTCCACCGGGGCCAGGGAGACGCCCAGCTCCACGCCGCGCGAGGTATAGGTGGAGGACTCGTTCTGGAAGAAGGAGCGGCCCACCACGTAGCTGCCGGAGTCCGGATCGAACGAGTCGTTGGCCGGCAGGCGCTGCACCGGGGACAGGCCGATGAGGTTCTTCACCGTGTTCTGGTAGACGGCGACGTCCCAGTCCATGCCCAGCCGGGGGGCCTCGCCGCGGTAGCCCAGCTCGTAGGCCACCATGCTCTCGGGCTTGAGCATCCGGTTGCCCTCGGTGAGCGCGCTGGCGCCCGGCACGCCGGGAGCCGGGACGAGCAGGCTCGTGTAGCTCTCGAGGAAGGTCGGCACGCGGAAGGCGGACGCGGCGCTGACGCGGAAGGCCTGCCCCTCGAAGGGAAGGTAGATGGCGGACACGCGAGGCGAGTGCGCCAGGCCCGGCTTGCCCTCGTTCAGCAGCGGGTGGCGGTCCGCGCGGTAGGAGGCCAGCAGCCGCAGGGGCTCGACGGGGCGCCACTCGTCCTGCACGAAGGCCGCCGCGTGGAACTCCTCCTTCACCCCGCCGACGTAGCTCCACCCCACGCGCTTGAGGCGGCCCTCCGCTCCCACGTTGAGCAGGTGCTCCCCGCCCAGCTCGAACATCTTGCTGAAGAGCGCCTCGCCGTTGAAGACGTTGGAGGTGACGCGGGTGACCAGCGAGCGCTGGCCGATGGGCTCGAACTGGGGCCCCGCGTTCACGTTCACGTGGTTCCAGAAGGCCTTGAGCTTCACGGGCCCGAGGCTGGCGTCCGACTTGGCGTAGGCGGTGACGCCATCCATGAAGAAGTTGCGCAGCGTCCCCAGCGGGTAGAGCTCCGTGGAGAAGCGGTGCACGCCGGTGGACAGGCCCAGCTCCATGCCCGGCGAGAAGGTGTACTCGGTGGCCAGGTTGCCGCGAGCCCCGCGGTAGCCGATGTCCGCCATGGGCGCGCGCAGCACCATGTCCGGCCGGTCCTCGGCGAAGTCCTGGCTCCACTTGTCCATCTGCCCGTAGCCCACGGACAGCCGGTAGCGCAGCGCGCTGGCGGCCCCGTAGCTGACGAAGGAGCCGTTGACCGTCTTCCCGCCGCCCACCTGGGCGTGGATCTGCCGCTGCCCGGTGCCCGGCGCGCGGGTGATGATGTTGACGACGCCCAGCATCGCGTTGGCGCCGTACAGGGCGCTGCCCGGCCCGCGGATGACCTCGATGCGCTCGATCTCCTCCAGGACGATGGGGAAGCTGGACCACAGCGTCATGCCCAGGAAGTCCTGGTACTCGCTGCGGCCGTCCACCAGCACCAGCACCTTGTTGGCGATGCGCTGGTTGAAGCCGCGCAGCGACAGGTTGGCGCTGCCCACGCCCAGCGTCATCACGTCCGCGCCCGGCACGCGGCGCAGCAGCTCCACCAGGCTGGTGGCGCCCGAGAGGCGGATGTCCTCCGAGGTGATGACCGTGGTGGCGTTGGGCGCCTCCAGGGAGGACTGGGCGCGGCGGCTGGCCGTGACCACGCGCTCCTCGTACGGCACCGCGCTCGCATCCTCTGGCGCGGTGGTGCCGGCCGTCTGCGAGCCGGTCGCGGCTCCGGCGACGGGGACTCCCGGAGAGAGGGGCCCGGGCGTGGCGGAGGTCGCGGGCATGGCCTCCGCGCGGGCGATGGCCTTCTCCAGCCGCTCGACGAGCGCGGCCAGGGCCTGCGCGTCCGGCGCGGGGGCCTTGGGCGGCGCGGCGACGCTGGGCTCGGCGGTCTGGGCCGGCTCGGTCGACTTCACCGTCGCCTCCAGGCGCGCGATGGTGGCGCGCACCGCCTCCTTGTCGGGTGGGTTGGCGGCCAGGTAGCGGCGGTACCAGTCCAGCGCCTCGGCGGAGCGGCCCGCATCCAGGTACGCGCGCGCGATGTTGTAGAGGACGTTGGGGTGCGGCTTGATGGCGTAGGCCTCTTGCAGCTCCGCGATGCCCTGGTCGAACTGACCCTGGGAGATGAGGCTCATGCCATTACGGAAGTGGCGGCGCGCCTCGAGGCGCTCGTCGGCCAGGGCTGTCCCCGCGTAAAGGCATAGCGCGAGGACGCCCGCTCGCTTCAAGACTCCGGGCGTTTTCACTGGTAGGGATCGTCCTTGTAACCGCTCGAGTTCTGCGGCCGCTGCGGCCGCGAGCTCGGCTTCTTCTTCAGCTTCTGCGTGAAGCGGATCTCCGGGCCGTCACCCTCGGGGGTCGCGGTGACGCTCGAGTAGCCGCTGAGATCGAAGGTCAGCCTGGCGCTCGCCCGGCCCGAGGCGTCCGCGGGGACCTTCAGCTCCACGGGAGTGGGGCCCAGGGACTTGCCCGCGTACGTCACGCGCGCGCCGCTCGGCTCGCTGGTGATGACGAAGCGCACGAGCTGCGGCGCGGCCTCGGCCTCCTGGGGGGGCGGCTCCTCGGCGGAGGGACTCGCCGGCAGGGGCGGCAGATCCTCGGGGGTGAGCGCCTCGGCGACCTCGGAGCTCGGAGGGGGCTGCTGCGCGGGGGGCGCCGACGGGATGGCCACGGGCTGCGCGGGGGGCGGCAGCACCGGCTGAGGCGTGGGCGAGCGCAGGGCGAACACGAGCGCCACGGTGACGCCCACCAGCACCGCTCCGCCGAACAGGGCAATGGGCAGCGAGTTGCGACGCTTGCCGGCCTCCGGCTCCTCCACGGAGATGTCGAGCGACATGGTGGCGGCGCCCGAGGGAGAGATGGCCTGGTGGGGCGGCGCGATGGGCCCGGTGTGGGGCCCGGTGAGGGGCCCGCTGCCGGGGCTGGTGCCGAAGCTGTGGGGGCCGGAGTGCACGCCGCTGATGCCGGCGGAGGTGAGGGCGCGGCGGATGCTGTCGATCACCGCGTCCATGGAGTCGAAGCGCTCCGCGGGGCGCTTGGCCAGGCACTTCATCACCAGCGCCTCCACCTCGGGGGGGATGGCGTGGTTGGGCCACACGGCGCCGAAGGCGGGCGGCGGCTCGTTCATGTGCTTGACGATGATGTCGATGCCCTGCTCGGCATGGAAGGGCGGGCGCCCCACCAGCATCTGGTAGAGCACCACGCCCAGCGAGTACACGTCGCTGCGCGGGTCGGAGATGTTGCGCGCCTGCTCGGGGGCCATGTACTGCGGCGAGCCGAGGATGACGCCTGCCTGGGTCAGCGACACGTCGGCGGGGAACTGGCCGCTGTCGGGCATGAAGGACTTCACCAGCCCGAAGTCCAGCACCTTCACCACGTCGTGATCCGTCTCCTGGTTGAGGATCATCACGTTGGCGGGCTTCAGGTCCCGGTGGATGAGGCCGATCTTGTGGGCCTCGCGCAGCGAGCGGGCGATCTGCTGGGCGATGCTGAGCACGCGCGGCCAGGGCAGCGGGCCGTTCTGCGTGAGGAGCTGGGAGAGCGTCTGCCCCTCCAGGTACTCCATGGCGATGTAGTAGATGCCGTCGTCCGTCTTGCCGTAGTCGATGACGGTGACGGTGTTGGGGTGGCGCAGCTTGGCGGTGACGCTGGCCTCGAGGAAGAAGCGCCGCTGGAAGCCCGGGTCCTTGTCCTGGCCGTACTGAGGGTTGAGGACCTTGAGGGCGACGAGACGGTCCAGGGGCGACTGGACGGCCTTGTACACGCGGCCCATCCCGCCCGAACCAAGCGCCTCGAGGATCTTGAAGCGCTCGTTGAGGACCCTGCCCAACAGGGGGTCCACCCCCGTGGGTGGCACGCCCCCTGCCGAGGCGTCGCTTTCGATCATGTGCTTCCTCGCCGCCCCAGGCGGCATCATTGCCAATCCTGGGGGTATGGTAGCACCGGACCTTCAGCCGCCCAAGAGACCGAGGAGGGAGGGACGCGCGCCAAGCCCTGGAAAGATGGGCTCCAGCGTGGTCAGGCCGCAGTGCGTCACCAGGGCCTCTGCGAGGACGGCCCGGATGTCCGTGAGGGAGGGCACGTCTCTCCCATCCAACAGGTAGGGTTCTTCCAGACCCCTCCAGGGGCCGTGCACGCGTCCGCCGCGCACCTTTCCGCCCAGCAGGAGCACCACGCCGCCGGTGCCGTGATCCGTGCCGCGGTTGCCGTTCTCACGGGCGGTGCGGCCGAACTCGGTGAGGACGACGACGAGGATGTCCTCGAGCCGAGGGCCCAGGTCCGTGGCGAAGGCGGCCAGGCTCTCGCCGAGCTCCTTCGCGCGCTGGGCGAAGGGGCCGCGCTCGCGGCCCTGGAGGATGTGGGTGTCCCAGCCGCCGGACTCGGTGGCAGCGAGCTGGAGGCCCACGTCCGCGTGGATGAGGCGGGCCAGGTCCTGCAGGCGGCGGCCCAGGGGGGAGCGGGGGTAGGTGGCGCCGTGGTTTGGAGGCTGCTCGGACAGGCGCCTGTCGGCCACGAGGGAGAGGGCGGAGGTGGTCTCCACGCCGGTGGTGCGCAGGGCCTCGTCCACGGCGGCGGCGTAGAGCGAGTCGAAGCTGACGGCGCCGGCGCGGCCGGGCGAGCGGAGGCGGAAGCGCTCCAGGGACTCCAGGGCGAGGGCGGGGGCGTCTCCGGCCAGGGCGCGCGGGAGGGTGGGCTGCAGGGCCACGGCGCGGAAGGCGCTGGGGGAGGGGCCTTGGGGCAGGGCGGCCACGGCGCGGTTGAGGTAGCCGTCGCGGGTGGACTTCACGCCTGGGGTGCCGGACTCGACGAAGTCCTGGGCATCGAAGTGGCTGCGCACGGGCTGGGGCAGCCCCACGGCGTGGACGGCGGCGAGAGCGCCATCGCGCCACCAGGGCAGCAGGGGAGCGAGGCCCGGGTGGAGGCCGAAGGTGTCATCCAGTCGGAGCGCCGCGTCCTCACCGGAGCCGGGGGCGCCGAGCGCGAGGTTGGGGCGCAGGCGGAAGTAGCTCGGATCGCCCACGGGTGGAACGAGGGACAGGCCATCCGCTCCGCCGCGCAGGAAGAGGGTGATGAGGACCTTGCGGCGGCCGGTGGGGAGCGCCTCGGCGGCGCGGGCGAGGAAGGGGGGGAGGGTGGTCAGTCCCAGCAGGGAGAGGCCGGCGGACTTCAGCAGGGAGCGGCGGGAGAGGGGCATCGCGAGCCTCACTGCTTCTGGAACTCGGGGGAGCCGAGGAGGAGACCGACCGCGCGGCGGACATCCACGGGGCGCACCTCGCCGTCGGGCATGCGCCCCTCGTCGCCCGGATCCAGCGCGGCCAGGAGCGTGGTGCGCGTCTGGGGAGAGAGGGGCTCATAGAGGAGGCGGAGCGCGAGCGAGTCCACCAGCGCGCCCGCATCCGAGGCCTTCGCGCCGGGTGCGAGCCCCATCACCTCCACGGCGGTGCCGCGCACCCGGTTGGCGGAGAGGGCGAGGGCGAAGTTCAGGCGGGTCACCAGGGCGCCCGCGTTGACCCAGGGCGTGGCGTGCTCGGGGTAGCCGGTGGGGGCGGGGGCCCGGTAGAGCGGCTCGCCCATGCGCTCCACGGCGCGGGCCAGCGGGAGACCACCGTCGGTGGTTCCGCCCAATGCGCGGATGCTGGAGGCCACCAGCTCCAGCGGTGTCTTCGTCTTGGCGCTCCAGGCCGCATCGGCCCAGAACTCCGGAGCGGTGAAGAGGGCGGAGTACACGGCGCGCAGCTCTCCATCGGTCTCGAGGAACACCCGGGCGAGCCGGTCCACCAGCGCGGCGGGAGGTTCGTCCGCGACGAACTTGCGGGCCAGCTTGGTGGCGATGAAGCGCGCGGTGGAAGGGTGGCGGGCGAGCATGTCGAGCACCTGCTCTCCCTCCTGCTGTCCACCTCCAGCGGGGAGCGGGTGCCCCAGCACGAGCTTCGCGCCCGTGTCGTGCGCGTCCGCGCGGAAGACGAAGGCGGGGGCAGCGCGAGGCTTGTTGAGGGACCAGCCGGTGAAGACGCGGGCCACGTCGCGCACGTCCTCCTGGGTGTAGCCACCGTCCACTCCGAGCGTGTGCAGCTCCAGCAGCTCGCGCGCGTAGTTCTCGTTGAGGCCGCGCGCGTTCTTTCGGAGGGCGGGAGGAATGCCCCGGCGTCGGCCGGGCTCGAAGCCGTCACGGACGCTCGTCCAGTTGTCCAGGTAGAAGAGCATGGCCGGGTGGCGCGCCGTGGCTCCGAGCAGCTCGCGGAAGCGCCCGAAGACATGGGGGCGGATGGCGTCCCGCTCATAGGAGGTGACCATCCATCGCACGGGCCCCTTCTCCGCCGAGACGTTGAAGTGGTTGAACCAGAAGTCGACGAGCACCTCTTCGAGCTGGCGTCGGCTCTCCACGGCTCGGATGAGCTTCTGGGCCATGAGGTCCAGGGCCACGCGGCGGGGCAGGGCATCCGCGCCGAGCATGGCGGTCAGCTCTCGGCGGTCCTCCGGAGTGTCCAGGGGCACGCCCAGCTCGCGGGCCTGCTGGCGGAGCGGTGGGTAGCGGGTCATCAGATCTTCGGTGCTGAGGCGGAGCGTGGACAGCGGCTCCAGGCGCGCGGCCACGGCGTCATCGGGGATGGACTCGGGGTGGAGCTGCTGGCTGAGCCACCGAGCGACGCCGACCCGTCGTACCTCCTCCCAATCCCGGGGCGAGGGGCCATAGGCGAGGCGTCGCAAGGCATGCAGGGCGCGCCTGTCCTCGCTCCAGCCGGTATCGGGGAGGGTCAGGACGGGAACGGTGGGAGCGGAGGACGCCGAGGCGGGCTTGGAGGTCGAGGCACACCCCACGGCGAGGAGGGCCACCAGGCACCACAGCGCTGTCCGACGAGCGTTCACATCCATCACGAGCACCAACCCCGAGAGGGGCAAAAGGTTTCATGCCCGATAGAGTCCGCGCAATGAATGCCCGACTCGCCAGCCTGCTCTCCACCGCGCCGCGCCATCCCCAGCGCATCGTCTGCATGACGGAGGAGACGACGGAGACGCTGTACCGCATCGGAGCGGGAGACCTGGTGGTGGGGGTGTCGGGCTTCACGGTGCGTCCGCCGGAGGCGCGCAAGAAGCCGCGGGTGAGCTCGTTCCTGGACGCCAACTTCGAGCGCATCCTGGAGCTGAAGCCGGACCTGGTGCTGGGGTTCTCGGACCTGCAGGCGGACCTGGGGCGGGAGCTGTGCAAGCGCGGCGTGCCCGTGTACCTGTTCAACCAGCGCTCGATCGCGGAGATCCTTCAGACCGTTCGCGTGGTGGGAGCCCTGGTGGGCAGGGCCGAGGCGGCGGAGAGGCTAGCGGACGAGCTGACGGCGAACCTGGAGCGGCACGCGGAGGCTGCGGAGAAGCTGCCACGCCGCCCGCGAATCTTCTTCGAGGAGTGGCACGAGCCGCTCATCTCCGGCATCCGCTGGTGCTCCGAGCTGGTGGAGCTGGTCGGCGGCGAGGACGTCTGCCGCGAGTCGCGGGAGCACCCCGAGGCGAAGGGACGCATCTACACACCCGAGAGCGTGGCGCAGCGGGACCCCGAGGCCGTCATCGCGAGCTGGTGTGGCCGGAAGGCGAAGCGGGAGAAGATCGTCACGCGTCCGGGCTGGGCGACGGTGCGAGCGGTGGTGGACGATCAGCTCTACGAGGTGAAGAGCAGCTTCATCCTCCAGCCGGGCCCGGCGGCGCTCACGGACGGTGTGGACCAGCTCGCGCGCATCGTGGCGGCGGTGGCACGCGGCGAGAAGCTGCCTCCTCCACGGACGGGAGATCTCCGGGCGGCTTGAGCCGCCGCCGAGGGACTACCCTCCATGGACCGTGGTGAGCGAGGGCTTCTCCTCGACGAGCGTCTCATAGGTGAAGGAGGTGACAGGGCCGAAGAAGTCAGCCTTCTGCTGGGCCGCGCAGGTAGGGAGGAACTGGGCGAGGACGCGCGGGTCGTAGAACCGGAAGTAGAAGCGCCCGTCCGAGCCTTCGAGCTCCACCATCAGGAACTTTCGAAGATGCCTGCGGAGCTCATTGAACGCTGCGTCGCTCGTGAGAAAGACGCCCCAGGCCTTCCCCCAGCCTTCCTGTACCAGCGAGCTCAGGAGCAGGGACCCCTTCGGTAGCTGCACCAGGTAGGGAGCGACCTCCGCGAGGGCCACGCCCTGGGGACCCTCATAGAGGGAGCGATGCTCCTCCACGGACTCCCGCAGAAGGGTGAGGATCCGATCGCTGCGAGCGGCATCCAGAACGGCGTACAGGTTGCCTTGGCTGCTCAGGACACTCAGTGCCTCGCTGGCGCCCTCAGGGAGAGCGGCGGGCCCGGCTTCCTCCACGGACATTTCAGGAGGCGTGTAGCGCTCGAAATGGGCCACGAAATCCGTTCCCCCTGCTCGAATCCAGCCCCCATGAGGGACGACACCTTCCTTGATGGGTCTGCCGTCCAGGAGCGTCCCGGTCGTGGTCCGCAGATCGCGAATCCGACACCTGGTGCTATCCCAGGTCAGCTCGAAGTGCTCTCCCGCCAGCTGGGAATCATGCGGCAGTGCCAGTCCTGCGGCCTCGCTCCTTCCCACGCGGAGGGTCTGGCCCGGCTCGAGGACGGCCTGCCGAAAGGCCGAGGAACCCCAGCGCACCCGAAGGATGACGCGCCGCCCGATGCTTGCATCACTCATGACTGGTTCCTGTATGACAAATCAACCGAAGGGAGAGTGCACGGAATGGCTATGAAGGCGATTGAAACTGAAGCGACTCGACGATTTCCTCGCAGAGTGCCGCCTCCCGCTCCCGATCGGCCCATGCACAGGTGTATGTCACGAGGGCAAAGTTCTTCCCATCAGACACGCACCACACCCGGATGAGGTCTTCCCCCTCATGGAAGCTCATGCCTGCTCCCATGAGAGAGTTCTTGGTGAAACGGGTCTCATCCAGTGCATCGCCCAGGCCGCGTTCCTCTCCGAAACGGAGCACCATGGCACGCAGGTCACTCTCCGAGGGATGAGGTACCACGCCCCCCTGGAATAGGCCTGTAGAGAGTTGCAATGCACCGACTCCCTCCTGCGGATCGGCGACGGTGTAGGGCTTGTCATCGCCCTCGAGTTCATCGGTGATATCAGCCCAGTCCTGAGGGACCTTCAGCTGAACAGGGCCGAGGCGGATCTGTCGTGAAGTCATTTCAACTTTCCGGTCTTGGGATCGTAGGGCAGAATCTGTGTCTCTTCTGACCACTTCTTCTTTTGATCCGACTTGAAGGTTGTGTGGCCCGAGGGGGAATCTGGCTTGAAATCACCGTAGTTGACGCCTGGCTTCCATGTCGAGCCCTCGTAGTCGGAGGGGTGCTTGCCTCCTGTGACCTTGACGTCCTGACCTGCGACTCCGGGTTTGGTGAAGGCGAACTGCGTCTCCGGGTACTTCTGGCGCAGTTGATCGGGCAGGTGTCCGCGTCTGTCCGAGTGTAGGGTGCTTCCACGCGAGGCAGCCTTCTTGACCTGGGGGTTGGCACCGCCCTTCGGCTTCGAGGCGGTGGCGCTCGATGTGGCTGTCACGCCGGGAGCGGTCGTCGCCGCGGTCATCCCCGCCGCCGGGGCAGGAGAATCCAATGACTCCTGGGCTTGAGCTGCCTGAGCTCGCTTCTTCTTCTCGCACTCCTCGCAGAACGGAGTTCCATTCTGCGCGGCGATGACGATGGTCTGCCCCTGGGCCGAGGAACCGATGATCACCGTGGGGCAACCGGCCACCAGCACGCCTCCGTGGGACGTGGGGTCTCCGAGGCGGGCGGCAGGCTTGTTGCCGATGATGACGGTGGACTCACCCTGGGAGATGGAGTCCGACACCCCAGGCCCGACGCAGAGCAGGGAGTCCCCCACTCGAGCCGCGGGCATGAACCCGATGATGACGGTGGACTCGCCCGAGGTCGTCGGCCCTCCCACGTGGGGAACGGGGCCGGGCTCGACCTTGGGGCAGACATGCATGTCGGTGATTCGTGCGGCGGGAGGCATGGCGCACCTCACTTCTTGCCATCATCGGCGAGGGTGGGCTTCGTGGGCTGGGCCTCCACGGCGTCCTCGGGCGCGGTGGGGTTGGCCCCGCTCCCGGAGAGCGCGGAGCCGCCGCTGTTGATGTTCACCAGGGTGCCCTTGATGGCGATGCCTCCACCGTCGATGGTGATGAAGCCGCCAGGTCCCTTGAGGGTGATGCCGCTGGCGGCCTCGATGACCACCTTCTTCGTCTTCAGGTGGATCTCCTTGCCGGCCTCCATGGCATGGATGGCCCCGACCTTGACCTGGAGGTCCACCCCCACGGTGAGCGACTGCGTCTGGTCCACCTGCTCGTTCAGCACGCCCTTCACGTGCAGGTGGCTGTTCTTGTGGATGAGCTCCTTCTTGTTGGACTTGATGACGATGTCCTGGTTGCCGGGCCCATCGATGCCACCCACCAGCAGCTTCATGTCTCCGCCGATGTGGTCCTGGCTGTTGCGGTGCACCTTGAGGTTCTTGTCGCGGAAGACCATCTCGTTCTGGTCTCCCACCTTGCCCTCCTTGCCCGAGGTGCCGATCGTCTGGTGCCGATCGTGGAGGATGTTCTCGAAGGAGTCGTTCTTCACGTGGACATCCATGTTCCGCTCGGCATGGATGAAGATCTGCTCGGAGCTCTTCCGATCCTCGAACCGGAGCTCGTTGTAGCCGTTGCCGCCCTTCGAGCTGTTCGACTTGATCGTGCTCTTGGTCTTCTCGTCCGGCAGCTTGTAGGGCACCGGGTTGTCACCGTTGTACACGCGCCCGGTGATGATCGGCCGGTCCGGATCTCCCTCGATGAAGTCGACGATCACCTCCTGCCCGATTCGCGGGATGTACATCCCGCCCCACGTCTCGCCCGCCCAGAGCTGGCTCACGCGGATCCAGCACGAGCTCTTCTCGTCCTTCTTGCCCTGGCGATCCCAGTGGAACTGGACCTTCACCCGCCCGAACTCATCCGTGTAGATCTCCTCGCCCTGGGGGCCCACCACGATCGCCGTCTGCACGCCCCGCACCACCGGCTTCGGAGTGACGCGCAGCGGCCGGTATGGCACCTCCGCCGAGATGCAGGAGAAGTGGTTGGAGTAGCTGAACTCTCCGCCGCCGGACTCCTCATCCAGCACCTGGGGCTGGTAGCCCTGGTGCCCCACGCTGGTGAGCAGGTAGCGCGTGTTGAAGTCGCCACGGGTGTGCTCGGCCAGGGTGAACATGAAGCCTGGAGTGAAGCGCTCGCAGTCGCTCTCGCCGTAGCCCACCTTCCGCACCGACTGCCACTCCTCCAGCCGGACCTGGGCAATCGTGTCACCCTTGGCCGCCGAACCCCGCCCGGGCTTCTGGTACTCGCCCGGGTAGTCGTACACCTCGAGGTCCGAGTCCTTGCTGGCCTGGAACTTCCCATCCATGGGCATGGTGGGCTTCTTGAAGTTGAAGTCCCTCAGGGTCAGCTGCCCGGGCTGGATCTCCTCGGCGAAGCGGAACCGCTGGACGTGGTCCTCCGTGACGACTCCGCCCGTGACACGCCGGAACGGCACCAGCTCGCCCTTGAGCCCGGCGGGGATGGGCTTGCTCGCCGCCGCGCTGTCCCCCATGACGAGCACGTGTTTGTCCTTCGCGTGCTCGAAGTAATAGAAGAGGCCGTCCTCCTCCAGCAGCCGGCTGATGAAGGCCCAGTCCGACTCCCGGTACTGCACGCAGTAGTCGCGCGGCTCATACGAGCTGCTCAGCGCGAACCGGAAGCGGTCGCTGGGGATGCCCCCCGTCTCGAGCACCTTCTTGACGATCTCCTCCGTCGTCATGGCCTGGAAGATGCGGTTGTCGTGTCGGTGCTTGAGGCGCCACACCTGGGGGACCACGGTGACCTGGTAGATGGTATTCCGAGGCAGGTTGTTGACCTGCTCGAAGCGGCTGACGATGCCGTGGACGAAGCGTGGCTGCCGTTCGCTCATCAAGGTGAGCACCGCCGGCTTGCCCATGACACTGGCGAAGTCGATGGCCGGATCCTCGCAAGTCACCTCCAGCTGGAACTCATACTGACTCGAGATGGCCTCGTGGCCGGAGAACCGCACCACGAGCAGTTTCTCGGGACACCCGGAGATCTCGAACCGGAACAACAAGGGACTGCCGAGTACTGTGGATCGTGCGTCCATGAGAGATACCCTCGGTGGAACGGGAGAAGCGGGAACAGCGGATGGGAAGGGGTCAGCCTCCGAGCACGGGAGCCAGCCGGATGTAGCGGCGGCTCTGGAGCTGCTCGAGCATGAACATGGCGACATCGGCCCGAGGGATGCCCTCCGGCACCTCGGTCCAACCAACGGAGACCTGATAGCTCCTGCGCGCGGGCTCGTTGGTGAGCAGGGTGGGGCGGACGAGCACCCACTCCAGAGGGCTCCCGCGGATGGAGTCCAGCAGCTGCTCCCAGCCCTGGGCAGGCGGCTTCTGGAGGAACGGGGAGAGCAGTCGGCCCACGAGCCCTCGGCGCACCCAGCCCTCCTTCATCGGTGGAGGGGCCATGCAGATGAGCCGATGGACCCGGTACTTCCGCATGGCGGTCACGATGTTCGCCGTGGCCTTGACCAGGGACTCACCGCCGCGGCGGCCCGGGAATCCCAGCGCCGACAACACGGCTCTCTGCCCCAGCATCGCCTCGTCGACCGCGTCGGGACTCAGGACATCTCCCTTGATGACATGGAGCTTCGGGTGCCTGGCCGGCAGCGCGTGGAGATCGCGCACGAAGGCGGTGACGGTGTGTCCCTCTTCCAGCGCCTGCTCGACGAGGCAACGCCCCGTGCGTCCCGAAGCACCGAAGATGAGCACTGGGACCGAGGCCTCTTCCTGTGTCTGCTCCCGCGTCGGTCCATAGGCGACGGTGTTGCCGCGGCCGGTCACCGAGATGCGGAGCATGTCGTCAAGCTCGTCCATGGTGGTCCTCCTCGAGAAGCACTACGGCAGGATCTCCTCGGTCTTCGCGACGGGCTGGACTGGGAGCTCCAGGGGCTTGGCTCCCGCGAGCAGCTCCGGCTCCACCATCTGCACCCAGAGAGAAGGAGAGGTCCCCACCAGCCGGGTGTCCCTCACGGAGAGAACCCTTTGGGCCTGGGCACGGCGATACGACTGTGGGGGGATGGAGGGCTGGTTCGGATCGCGAATGAAGATCGCCACCTGCTCATTGAGCACGATGCCCTCGGGCTTGACCGACAGCGTCGAGGTGAACTCGATCTTGTGGTGCAGCCCGTTGGGCATCACGAACACCTGCTCACGGCTCAAGGGGAACCAGGCAGGCCCCATGCAGCTTCCGTTGCCTTCGCTCGTCACCGCCTCGGCGAAGAAGCGGCCCTTTCGAAGCGGCAGGACGCGGGCCATCCGGCGGCACGTGGGGGGCGCCTCATCCGTGCAGACCTCTCCCTCGGCGATCAGCACGGTGACCTCCCCCGCCTGCTCCAGGCGCAGCCGGGACTGCCGAGGGTAGGCACGCAAGCTCCCCAGGGCTCGGACGACGAACCCCTCCCGATTGCGCTCCACCAGCCCGACGGGCCCCAGCCCCTCCCCGTTCGAGAAGCGCCGGGCGACGACCCAGACGAGCCGCAGGTCGGCGCGCACCGTCTCCACCACGAGATCCTCGTCGGTGAGCCGCTCCGGGGGAGGCAGCGGTTTGGCCTCGGGACCCGGCTCGCGGCACTCCTCCGCCTGCGGCTCCTGCCACACCACCGGCACGCCGGAGCAGTCCACGCTGGGGGAGGGCGCCACCCCCTGGTCGCGATCAAAGCCATGCAGCAGCAGCGCGAACCAGTCATCGGGCCTGGGAACGATGCGCTCGGACATGACGGCCTCCGCGACGCAGAGCCGTGGCTGGGGCTTCGAGGCGCACGCGGTGAGCAGCGCGCACACGCCTGCAAGGAAGAGAAGAGAGGTGGGGCGCATGAGGTTCTTGGCTCGAGGCAGGGCGGTTCCAGTCGGATGGGACTGCATGGTCATGAAGCTCCCGGAACGGTCAGGCGGTTCTGCCGGTTCGTGCCGAGCCAGGTGTCTCGCCCGAGCCTCGATGGCCAGCCGCTGGAGAGGGTGAAGGTGTGGGTGACGCTCTCCGAGAGGAAGAGCTCGAAGGTGTACTCGAGCGGATCCCGCACGAAGAGGGAGACGATCTCGCGCGCCAGGGGGTACAGGTCCCCATCCGTCATGAGCCGCCGCCAGGCCCGCGGAGACAGAGGGCCGATCTCCACCTGGAAGCGTCCCATCCGGTCATAGGCCCTGCCGCCCAGCAGCGTGTTGCGGCCGAGCAGGTTGTGCACCACGCCGAGCCGCATGCGCGCGTCGATGTCCACCCAGCGCCCCACGAACTGCCGCACGGTGACCTTGGCCCCCTCCAGCTCCTCGGCGAGCACGTCCTGCAGCGCCATCTCCAGCTTCTCGGCGGTGCGGACCCGGCTCACCAGCAGGCAGGCGATCCGCAGCAGCCGCCAGGGAGGCAGGATTCCAGGCCAGCTGCGCTCGTAGGTGTCGAAGCCGGACAGCGCCAGGATGCGGCGGGACCACTGGTCGGTGCAGCTCGCGGTCAGCTCGCGAGTCACCCGGTACCGGGACTCGATGCGGTACAGCAGCGACAGGAGCCGGTGGTGGAACAGATCCAGGAACTCGCGCTGCACCGCCTCGTCCGGATCCTCCTGCGCCACCTCCTCGGCCATGTACAGCGGCAGCGGAGAGGCGGAGCCCGTGAGGCCGAGGAAGGTCGTCGACACCTCGAAGAGGGGACGCCGGGAGCTCGGGTCATCCGGCCGGGAGGGAACCTCTCGCAGCACCACGGCGCTGACGTCGCTGGTGGAGAACGCCAGCGAGGGATCATGCCGGAAGCGGATGCTCTCCTCCGTCACGGGGCCCATCTCGCCGACGCGAGCCGCGTCCGAGGTGAGGCGCTCGAGGAAGGCCACCAGCGGGAAGAACCCGGGCCGGTGGGGCGCGGAGCGGATGACCTCCGAGGCTTCTACAAGGTCAACTGGGAGCCGTTGCGCGGTAGCCACGAGTACTCCATCTGGGAAGGCTGGAGGCGGATGCCCAGCTCATTGAAGGAATTGAGGGTCACGTTCGAGGCGAACAGCTCGTCGAGGATGCAGCCGAAGAGGAACGCATCACCGGCGCCCAGGAAGTTCGTCTCGTCGAGCGCCACGGTGATGCGGTTGCCGCGCAGGGGACTGCCCTCGAGGAAGCGCGTCCCAGGCCTCACGTCGACGGAGCGGATGGCGTTGATGCGCAGCCGGGTGGCGCGCGCGTTCAGGTCATCCGTCAGCGCCTTGAAGTTGTAGAGCTCGAGCAGGCGGCGCAGCACGTCCACCTCCGCCAGGGTCTGCTGGTTCACGGCCAGGTGCGAGAGCAGCCGCCAGTGCAGCTCCGTGCCCAGGGGCGCGCGCGCGGGCCGGCTGACCGGAGAGATGTTCTTGAAGCGCGCGTTCGTGGGAGAGGTGATGGTGGGCAGGTGGACATCCCCCACCTGCAGTCGCGTGGGCAGCGAGCGGTGGGTGCACGTCAGCTCGATGGACAGCGTCTCCTCGGAGATGGTGGGCATCACGTCCCGAGGCGTCTCCAGCGAGAGGTAGGTGTCGATGCCGTCATCGATGGGAGAGGCTGCTCGCCGCAGGCGGTAGAAGGCGGACTCCACCCCGTCCCCGGCGGCGTGGGCGAACTCGAAGAAGGGGCGGTAGTTGCGGCGCTCGTTGAGCCCGGCCTGCAGGCCCGTCACCGAGTCCACCGAGAAGACCTCCATGTGTCGCGGCTCGACGCCCTCGGCCCGCACGAGCTGGTCGTGAGAGAGCACGCTGTGGCGCAGCGGGTGCGCGGAGGCGGAGAAGAGGTTGATGGCGGGCGCGCAGTAGAGGCGGAACATCTCCAGGCCGACGCGGGCCTCGAGCGGAGGAGGGCGCTCGAACTGGATGGCGATCTCGAACCGATCGCTGGCGATGTGTCGCGCGGCATCCAGCCCGCGGATCTCGAAGAAGAGGAACTTCTCCGGCAGCGTGAAGTACTCCTGGAGCTGCCGGTACCCCTCGGAGGCCCGGGGCCAGGGCAGGAGCCGGAAGTCGCGGTCGAACCCGAGGCCGTGGATGGCGCGGGGGCCCAGCTGCACGGACTTCCCATAGTCGTTGTTGACCTGGACGCCGCGGCAGTAGCGCAGCAGCCACAGGAGCATGAGGGCGCTGGTGGCCAGCTCGGCGTGGATGAAGAGCCGAAGGCCCTCGGGCCGGAAGATCTCCGGGTAGATCTGCTCGTGGGCCTGGAACAGCAGCCTCAGCACGGGCGAGGTGACGGACGACTTGTCGAGCAGCACCTCCTCCAGCGTCAGCGGCAGCAGCTCCACCTCCGAGGTGGTGCGAAAGACGCACGAGGTACCATCGAGCGGCCGCGCGCCGATCTCCACGCCGGCGGGAATGGTGGAGCGGCCGCGCAGGGCCCTCACCTGGGGCGTGAACTCGATGATGGTGGAGGCGGGGACGGGCCGCAGGTAGTGCGGCAGCAGCAGGTCCGTCAGCACATGGACCATCTCGGGGATGTCGTCGTCCACGCGCTCGCGGATGCGGGCGGTCAGGAAGGCGAACCCCTCGAGCAGGCGCTCGACGTCGGGATCCGCCCCGCGCTCCACCAACATGCCCGCGACGCCGGGGTTGGCCAGGCCGAACGCCCGTCCCATCTCCCGGAGGTAGGCCAGCTCGCTCAAGAAGTACTTGCTGAACATGGAATGCCCTCGACTGGTGGACTCACCACGGCTCGACCTGACTGTTCCTCCCCAGCCGCGTGAAGAAGCGGATGGGCCGACGCGAGCCGCGCTCCATCAGCTGCGCGGAGACCTCGAACTTGAGGCTGGTGGGATCCAGCTCGTCGGGGACGTGGAGGACGACGACGTTCTTCAGGCGGGGCTCGTAGTCCTGGATGGCCTGCCGCAGGGACATCTGCATCCGCTCGATGGCGGACGGGAAGGTGTGGATGATGTCGTTGAAGTCCATGATCCCAAACCCGGGAGCCGACACGGACTCCCCCTTGCGGGTGTTGAACAGCATGCGGAGGTGCTCGGTCACCGCTTCGAGGGGATCCCCTCGCCGTGAGGTGTGCACGTCGCCGCTCTTGAGACGGGAGAAGAGTCCTCGGTTCGTCATGAGAGAGACCTCCAGGGAGGCGCCCGCTGTCGGGCACGGACGCCTCCCTGAAGTGGGTGCTGCTAGCGCTGCGCGCTCCAGGAGTCCTCGTGCGTCGCGCCACCGTTGGTGTACGTCCACCCGATGGTGTGGAACACGAAGGTGAGCTCCTCGAGGGCCGGATCCTTCGAGGTCGCCGGGACGATGGTGTCCGGCACCAGCTGCTTGATGGTGTTGATGCGACCCTGCTTGAAGTTCACCGTGTAGAACTGCTCCGTGGTGCCGTCACCGTTGGGGTTGGGGCGGAAGAACTTGAAGGTCGCCTCGATGACCTGGTTCTCGCACAGCGCCTTCATGAGCAGCGGGGTGGACTTGTCGATGCGCTTGCGGATGAGCAGCGGCTGGTACTGGCGCCGGCCCGTCGCGAGGCCCGAACCCGCCTCGCGCGCGGTGATGACGCCCTGCTCGTAGTAGACGCACTCGATGGAGCCTTCGCGACCCAGGCTGACCTGGGTGCTGTCGCCCTTGATCTCCGTCCCGTTTGCCTTCAGGTAGAGGTGTACTGTCTCGGCCATTGATGCCTCGTTTGGACTGCGGGGTGTTGGGGTGAACCGAGCCTGTTTCCAGGCCCGGGGCTGAGGAGGACTTCACCAGGCGCCTCGTGCCACGAGGGCCCGTCCTCTCCCGCTCCGGATGGAGCGAGGGTCACTGCTTGTCGAGCTTGCCGACGAGCGACAGGGTGAAGGAGGCACCCATGTACTTGAAGTGGGGACGGACCTGGATGCTGCACCGGTACCAGCCGGGCTGGCCTTCCACGTCCTCGACGGACACGCGCGCGCTGCGCAGCGGCCGGCGCGAGCGGACCGCCGGCGCCGGGTCATCCATGTCCGCGACGTACTGGCTCAGCCAGTTGTTCAGCTCGCGCTCCAGATCCGCGCGCTCCTTCCAGCTGCCGATCTGCTCGCGCTGGAGCACTTTGATGTAGTGCGCCAGGCGGGTCATGATGAACATGTAGGGCAGCTGGGTGCCGAGGCGGTAGTTGGTCTCCGCGGCCTTGCCCTCGGGCGTGCCGCCGAAGATCTTCGGGCGCTGCGCCGAGTTGGCGGAGAAGAAGGCCGCGTTGTCGGCGGACTTGCGGAACACCAGGCCGATGAAGCCCTCCTCGGAGAGCTCGTACTCGCGCCGCTCGGTGAGGAGCACCTCGGTGGGGATCTTCGTCTGGATTTCCCCCATGGCCTCGTAGTTGTGCAGCGGCAGGTTCTCCACCGCGCCTCCGGACTGGGGACCGATGATGTTGGGCGCCCAGCGGAACTTCGCGAAGGACGCGGCCACGCGGGTGGCCAGCGCCGTGGAGGCGTTGCCCCACAGGTACCGGTCGTGGTGGCCGACGACGTCCTCGGTGAAGTTGAAGGCCTTCACCGGCACCGTCCCCTCGCCGTAGGGCAGGCGCAGCAGGAAGCGCGGCAGGCACAGCCCCACGTAGCGCGAGTCCTCGCTGTCACGGAAGGACTGCCATCGGGCGTACTGCGGGCCCTCGAACATCGACTTCAGGTCCTTGAGGTTGGGGAGGCTGAGGAAGCTCTTCTCGCCGAAGAACTCCGGCCCGACGTTGGTCAGGAACGGAGCGTGGGCCATGGCCGCCACCGAGGCGCACTTGGTCATCAGCGCCATGTCCTGCGGGCCGGGGCCGACGTCGAAGTCACCGCAGATCAGCCCGTAGGGCTTGCCGCCGAAGACGCCGTACTCGTTCGAGTAGACGAGCTTGTACAGCCCGGACTTCACCGTCTCCGGAGCGTCCTCGAAGTCCTTGAGCAGGTCGTCCTTGGAGACGTTGAGCATCTCCACCTTGATGTTCTCGCGGAAGTCCACCTTGTCGATGAGGAACTTCAGCCCGCGCCAGCGCGACTCCATGGACTGGAAGGTGGGGTGGTGGAGGATCTCGTTGACCTGGGCGCTCAGCCGCCGGTCGACCTCCGAGATCATCGCATCCACGAGCGCCTGGTCGATGCGCTCCTGGGAGCGGTGGGGCGCCAGCATCTCGGTGATGAAGGCCTGCACGCCGTGCCGGGCGACGTCGTAGCCCTCGTCGCGGGGCTTGAGCTTGGCCTCGGCGAGGATGGTGTCGAGCAGCGAGCCCTCGCTCTCGATGGCCGCCGCGGGGTTCTTGTCGAGGAGATTCTTGTCGGTGTTCATGGGTGTGCCCTCTGGTGGGTTACTGCTTCGGCTCGTTCTTCTCGTCGGCCTTCATGCCCAGCTCGCGCATCAGCGACTGGCGGCTGTCCGCGTCGTTGAGCAGCTCCTGCAGGCGGCGGCGGAACGCGGGGATGTTGCCCAGCGGGCCCTTGAGGGCATGGAGCGCGGAGCGGAGCTTCAGCAGCTTCTCGAGCTCCGGCACCTGGTGGACGATGCTCTCGGGGGCGAAGTCCGAGAGGTTGCGGAACTCCAGCGTCACGGGCAGCGAGGCGCCCTGCTCCTGGGACAGCCTGTCCGGCACGGACAGGGTCACCTGGAGGTTCTGCTGCGCCATCACGTCGTTGAAGTTGTCCTTGTCGACGTTGATGGGAGCGCGGTCCTCGATGGTCCGCTCGTCCTGCTTCCCGGTGAAGTCCCCCAGCATGAGGATCTTGAGCGGCAGCTCGACCTGCTCCTGCGCGTTCCCGGTCGCGGGTTGGTAGACGATGTTGACGCGCTCAGTGGGGGCGACGGAGGTTTCCTTGCTCATCTGCGATCGATCCTTTTGGGTTGCATGTGGGTTGGGTGCTGACTGCGGGACGACAGGCGGGACAAAGACAGACGGGTGGCGTCACCGGCGCTCGGTGCGAGGAGTCGCGGGGCTCTCGGCGCCCGAGGGGCGCCTCTCAGGGAGAGGACTTGGCGGTGGCGATGGGCGGCGGACAGCCCTGGACCACCTGGGCGATGCCGGCGGGAGGGAGCAGTCGAGGGTCTCGGAAGATCTGGAACAGCTTGGAGGAGTTGTTGCCCGAGGTACCGAAGAAGGGGTTGGCGAGTCGCTCCGGGCGGATGTCGATGGAGACCTGGGCGTTGTTCAGGTCGGGGATCTCCCAGGTGGCCGTGAAGAAGCGCCCATCCGGGCTGGGGTCGATCTTCTTGGCGCGCTCGAGGAGTCGGAAGAGCCCCCACTCACCCGGCGCGTCGAGGTCCGCGGTGTCGCCCGCGGTGTCCACCACGCGCAGGTGCGCGCCGAGCTTGCCGGCCGGCCCGGGCCAGGTCATGGCCCTCCACCGGTCGTCCGGTCCATTGCGATAGAGCTCCTCGGAGCCATCCACGGTCAGGGCGATGGTGGCGATGTCCGAGGGTGAGGAGTCCCCGGAGCTGCCCGGGCGCAGCCGGACGGTGAAGCGGACGAGCGGATCCACCGTGTCGCCAGGGAAGAGCGTCGTCGCCAGGGCGTTGACGCGCTCCAGGTACGTGAGCAGCTCCTCCTTGTACATGCCCGAGCCGCTGGAGGACTTCACCGCGAACTCCCAGCGCCTGCCGTCGGGGAGCACCTCTCCCGCGAGCTGGGCCTGCACGAACTTCCTCACCAGGCCATTGGACGGGTGGAGGAACTGGGTGAGCTCGGGCAGGGGCGCGTCCATCAGCGAGTCCTTGTTGAAGGGATAGCGGCGGGCCATCAGGGACATGAACGGGCTGAAGATCTCGTCACACCACTTCTGGCTCTTCTTCTCGGAGACGTCGCGGGAGACGACGACTCGGACCTGCCGGAGCGGCGGGAGGAGGATCCGCTCGAAGACGGCGTGGCCTCCCTCCTGGCTCTTGATGAGGAGCTCGACGTTGGCGCGGGTCGACGCGATCTTCTCGAGGAGCACACCCGCCTCGTTGGGCTTGTCGCGCACCTCGCGCAGCGTGGCCATCACCAGCTCGAGCTGGTCCTGGTAGAAGTCGAGCTGCGTCAGCTTCTCCTCCTTGTCATCGGTCTCCGTGACCTTGGTGATGAACGCCAGGAGGGGGCTGAAGTGCTTCTCCACGTCGAGCGGCGCGATCTCGGTGTCGCCGGTGGACGTGCTGCGATCGATGAGAGGGCTGCCCTGGGCGGCCTGCGCGGTGGGCTTCTTGTCGAAGAGAGAGATGACGCGGCTCAGCGTGCCGCCGGCGCTCGCCTTGGGGGACTCCAGGTGGACGTTGTACGCGAGCGTGCGGAAGAGCTTGCCGATGGGGGGCGGCTTTCCCCGCGTGAGGCTCTCCAGGAGGAGCTCGGTCTGGTTCCAGTCCTTGGGCTCCTCGACGCTGACGGAGTAGAGGAAGTCCGTCCATTCCTGCACGTACTGCTGGTAGTAGCGCGTGCGGAGCTCCGCGCGGTTGGCCTCCTCGTTCTCCCTGGAGTCGCGGTTGAGCACCCAGGACTCGGAGCCCTGGAAGGCGGAGTCCATCCTGGCGCGGATCCAGTCCTCCCAGGCCACCCGGGTGAAGGCACCACGCACCCGCTTGGTGGCGCGCATGAAGGGCACGGCGCCGACGGCATCCCCCAGCGACACACCGACGTATTCACGGTTGGCCTGCTCGACGATGCGCTCCAGCTCCAGGGTCGCCAGCGGTACCCGGTTCAGCGCTCGGCGCGAGGAGACCATCACGCGCTCGTCTCGCGGGAAGGCCATCTGCTCGGGGTCCGCGGCCAGCATGGCGATGTAGGTCTGCGCGTGCCGGGTGATGGCCTGCTCGAGGCTCACCTCTCCGCCCCTGCCGCGAATGTCCTCCCAGTGCTTGATCATCTGCTTGACGAGCCAGGACTGCTGGGACTCATCGAGCTGCGGCTCGCGCGAGGTGCGCGGGTGGGTGATGAGCAGGTACATCTTCAGGTCGTCGAAGTGCTTGCCGTAGGAGTCGTTGCTGGGCTTCCAGTCCGGGCGATCCTGGTTCTCGGCGAACAGCTCCAGGCTCTGCTTGATGCGGTCGTGCTGGCGCCCGAGGAGCAGCCACTTGAGCTGGCTGTTGTAGAAGCTCTGCGCGAGCGTGAAGAGCCGATCACCCTTGTACAGCCCCAGCCGCAGCCAGAACGGAACGCCCTCCACCCGGTGCCGGTTCAGCTGCGCCAGGTGCAGCTGCAGCGGGCTCAGCTCCTGGATCCGGGTGATGTCATCATTGGTCTCCAGCTTCACCGAGACGATGCTGTCGCGGACCGCGTGGAGCATCTCCCGGTTGTTGAGGAAGGAGAGGGTGGGCAGCACCAGCAGCGCCATGGTGATGGCCAGGCAGGCTCCGGCCAGGGTGTAGCGGCGCTTGCGCTGGCGGATCTCCTCCATCGAGCTGCGGACGGCGAGCTTCTGGTCCTGGAACATGACCTTGGTGAACACGTCCCAGATGAAGAAGCTGCGGCCCTCCGTCACGGTCTCCGTGGCGGGGCGGGAGGCCGAGAGCAGCGAGTCACCCGGCACCGCCTGCTGGCGCTGCTCGAGCGGACGCACCTCCTGGGTGCCGCTGCTGAAGTAGACGCCGCGCATCACCGGCGTGTCCTGGAAGACGTTCTCCAGGAAGAGCGGCTGGATGAACTCCGAGAGGTTCTTGCGGAGCTGGTCGAAGCGCTGCGGGAACTGGTAGATGCGCTCGCGCGTCTCCAGCCGGCGCTCCTGGCCGATGCGGCGCACGGAGCGCTGCTCGAGGATGGCGGTCATCTCGTCGAAGCGCTTGAGCAGCAGCTCGGTCGGCGCCTCGGGCTGGGTGGCCATGGGGACGGTGAAGCCCCAGATCTGCCCGCGCTCGGACCGGGGCAGGTCGGAGAACATCTCCACGAACCCGGTGAGCAGATCGCACTTGGTGATCATCACGTAGATGGGCACCACGATGCGCAGCCGGGAGGTGAGCTCGTCGATGCGCTCGCGGATGCGCTGCCCGAGCTCACCCGCGGCCTGCGGATCCGCGCCCATGAGCTCGTTCACGCTCACCGCGACGATGAGCCCGTTGAGGGGACGCTGAGGCCGGTACTTGCCCAGGGTGTCGAGGAAGGCGCCCCACTCCTCGCGGTCTTCCTCGCCCGTGACATAGCGGCCCGCCGCGTCGAGGAACACGGCCTCGTTGGTGAGCCACCAGTCACAGTGCCGCGTCTGGCCCACGCTGCGGCCTCCCGCGCCTCCCCGATTGGAGAGGTAGGGGAACTTCAGCCCCGAGTTCTTCAGCGCGGTGCTCTTGCCCGAGTCGGGCGGCCCCATGACGAGGTACCAGGGCAGGACGGAGAGGGCATCGCGGCCGCCGCGGGACAGCTTGGAGGTCTTCAGGGCCGAGGCGGCTCGCGCGAACTCGGCCTGCATGGCCTGGATGGCGGAGGGAAGCTCGGCGCGGGCTGGCTTCGCGGGCTCCGGGGCCGGGGCCTCGGGCGGCGTCTCGGCCGCCTTCTCCTTCTTCTTCCGGGTACGGGCGCGCCAGCGGCGCACCAGCGCCACCATCAGGGTGAGGAAGAGCGTCACGCCCGTGGCGATCAGCCCCGTCATGACGGGCAGGTGGAAGTAGTAGGTCCCTCCCCAGATGAGGCCCAGCACGAGCAAGGCGATGGTGTAGAGCAGCATTACCGTGCCTCCTTCGCGATCGTGGCCATGTGGAGCTCGATGTCGTGCAGCATGGTGGAGGCGGTCCGATCGAGGGCGAAGTAGAGCCCTCCGTAGAAGAGGAGCGCCGCGCCCATCGCCACGACGGCGGCCGAGGTCAGCGAGAGCCGACGCCTGGCCAGCGCGAGGTTCTCCACGGGGCGCTCGCCGTGCGGAGCGAGCACATCGAAGTCGAAGGGCTGAGCCCGCTCGAGGTCCTTCTGGACGGCATCGATGAGGCTCATCAGCTCCAGCTCACCGCCGCGGATGCGGTAGCGGCCCTGGAAGCCGAACAGGAGACAGAGGTAGTAGACGCGAAGTACCTCCGCGCGGTGCGGATCCTTGCGGATGGCGTTGACGCGGTTGAAGAAGCTCTCTCCGGCGACGGTCTCGTTGAAGTAGTGGAGCTGCAGCAGGTTGCCCATCCAGAACTGTCGATACGGCTCGGGCTTGTTGAGGACGATCTCGTCCATGAGGGCCACCAGGGCGTAGCCCATGTCCTGCGCGTCCTGGTGGCTGAAGCCCAGGACGGCCGCGCGGCGGAGCACCTCGTCGATGACGCCTCGGAGGCGATGGTTCAGCACCTCGGGAGGAGGCACATCCGCCGCCTCCGCCTGGCGGAGCCGGATGACGGTGTCGAAGCAGTCCTTGGTGGCTTCGTTGACTCGGTCCATGGAATGTCCAGAAGGCCTACGGAAGGTGGCGGCTCAGCGGCCCACGGTGGGCACCGCGAGCAGCTCGATGGAGGTGTTGGCGGAGTTGAAGGGGTGCGGGAGGTAGAGGGCGACGGCGTGCTCACGCAGCACCGTTCTCCAGCCTCCGTCCTGCGGAGAGAGGGAGAAGTAGGAGGCGCCCGGGCGGACGGGCACTTCGGGAGGCGGTCGGTAGGTGACCTGCAGCGGGACCCCCGGCGTGGTGGCCTGGACGAGCCCCTGGATCTCCGACCAGCTCCCGAGCTTCGAGAGCTTGGGGAGCTGATCGGCGACGACCTGCTCCGGCAGCTCGCTGCGCACCATGAGGAGGAACTGTCCACAGCGCTCGATCCGCTCGTCCTCGAGCTTCGCCCGATAGAGCCCGTCGGAGCCCAGCTCCATGGGGACGGTGAGGCACTGCTCCAGCGCCACCGCTCGCAGCAGCTGGAGCAGCCGCCGGAACAGCTCCTCGAAGGTGACGCGCAGGTTGGTGAACTGGAAGGGCGGCATGGCGGCCGGATCGGCGTCCGCGGAGAAGGTGCAGAGCTGCCCTCCGAGCCGGCTCAGCATCAGGTACAGATCGTGCGGGCGCATGTTGCCCGCCTCGATGGCGTGGGAGAGGAACGGGATGATGCCGTTGAGGGCGTGCAGCTCCAGGAACAGCGTGACGTCCGAGGCGGTGAACTCGAGCGAGGAGGCGTCCCGGTGTCGTCGCCGGGAGGCGATCTGCCGCTGCTTGGCGACGAGGATCCGCAGCAGGGAGCGCAGCTCGTTCATGATGAACGGGGAGGAGCTGATGCGCAGGCAGGGCGGGATGTAGTTGTCGACGAGCACCAGGCTCCCCGACTTGTCCCGGGTGAGCTCGGCGATCTTCATGGAGTCGAAGTCGTCCCGAGGCTCGTCGCCGAACAGGAGCTTCACGTTGCGCTGGGCGAAGGCGATCTGCACCACGGAGGTGGCGGCGTGGAGATCCCCCACCGGGCGGCTGCGGGGCGTGAAGCGAGGGTTGGCCCCCAGCTTGCCCGCGGCGCCGTAGCTCTCGACGTCGCTGCGCTCCTTGGGGATGCCCAGGTAGAGCTCCAGCAACTGCTGCGTGGGGCGGAAGTGGCCTTCGACAGGGCGGGCCGCGGGTGACTCCTCATGCCCCGCCTCGAAGGCGACGGGCAGCCCGTCAGGCAGGATGCCCGTGAACTCCAGGAGGCTGATCTGACCGGCGCGCAGGGCCTCCATGTCGAGCTGCATGGACGCCACACCCCAGGGATAGAGACACACCGAGCCCAGTCGGGTCTCCACCAAGGTCTCGTGATACAGATCCAGCTGCTGGAGGTGGTGGGGACTCATGAACATCCCCTCCGACCAGATGATGCGCTGCGGGGCCTTCATGGCGTTCTCCTCGAAGGGCGCAGGTAGTCGATCTGATAGCCCTGGAGCTTGAAGCGGAGTTGGGTGTCTTCGGGGCTGGGAGTGGCGCCGCGCTCACCCGCGGGTTGCTCCTCGCACTGACTGGAGGGGACGGGCGGGAGCTTGGCGACGGCGAGCCACGAGTAGCCCAGGGGCTGGCGGAAGAGCCCGATGGCCGCCACGAACCGGGCCTTGGGATCCCGCTGCACCCACTGCCCCGTCTCGCGGCCTGGCGCCGCGACGAGCTCCGCCGAGAGCAGGAGATCCTCACCGAGGATGACCTTGGGCTCCGTCCAGAGCTTCTGGAAGCTGGCTCGCTCCAGCTTGACGCTGTCCTTGATCTGGAGGAGCTGAACCACGGTGGGCAGCGAGCGGCCCTGGGCGTCTGGATTGACGCCGTCCGCCGCCGCATCCAGCCGAGCGAAGAAGGGGGGAGGCGTGTCGCAGGTCGCCGCCTTGCTCGTGGCGCAGCCGGGAAGCGCCAGCACCGCGCAGGCGGTCGTGAGCCTCACGAGGGCTTGCCTCCCTCGCGCGACTTCCCGCGTGTGATTCCATTGAAGGTTCGACATGCCCCCGCTCATGATTTCGTGAGAGAGATGGAAGGGATTGACGCGGAAGCAGACAGTCTGGAGCGTTGAATTCGCTCCCCGCGCCGTTCGTGCTGAGGGTGTATAGGTGAATCGTGAGCAGTCTCGAGTACCACTCCGGGGGTACGCACTTCCGCTCGATCACCCTGTATGACTGTCTCGGATCAGGGATGGATCCTTCTTGATCATCCACCCACCGAGGGCTCGCCCTAGGGGTCGTAATGATTCAGTGCAAGCTTGGAAGGAGAGCGTGCGCAATCGCTCTCGTGCTCGCTTCGTCCGTCACGCTCGCGCAGGAGCCGCCGCCTTTCGACAGCTTCGAGCTGGAGCGGCTGGATTTGAACCCTGGCGCCGCGGGCTCGCTCCTCATGGGAACCGGGGAGCTGTTGCCCGCGGGGGACTTCCGGTTCTCCGCGGTGGGGCATTATCAGCACAACCCCTTCGTGTTCTCCCGGGACGGGCAGGTTGTCCCCATCGTGGGGAGCCGGGCGACGACGCATCTGGCCGCGGCCTATGCTCCGTTCTCCTGGCTCGAGCTGGGGGTGCAGCTCCCCATCGTGGTGTTGCAGACAGGGACGGACCTGAGCGGGGAGGGCATCGCCCGGCCCGCCTCCTCGGGGCTGTCGACACCGACGGTGAGCGCCCGGGTGGGGCTGGTCTCCCAGCAGGCCGGCTCCTGGGGAGATCTGGCGCTGGAGATGGGCGTGGGGGCTCCCATGGGGAGCGCTCCCGGGTTCGCTCGAGATGAAGGGCTTCGTTATGCGCCTCGGGTGATGATCGGCCGGCGGTTCGGCTGGTTCCGCGTCGCGGTGGATTCGCGGCTCATGGTTCGGCCCGTCCTCACGCCGTACGAGGAGCGCGCTCTGGCTCGGGCTGCCGTGGGTAATGAGGCTCAGGTCGGGCTTGCCCTGGCGATGGTGGGGCAGCGCACCCGGTGGGAGCTCGATCTGCGAGGGACCTTCCCGCTGGTGAAGCAGCCCAGCTCGGTGGAGCTGTTCCTCGGGCCTCGGTACCTGGTGAACCCCTCCGTGGAGGTGTTCGCGCTCGCGGGGCTGGGGAGTGGCGCGGCTCCGGGAACGCCCTTGTTCCGAGTCCTGCTCGGGGCGGCGTTCGGTCGCGTGGTGCCGCCGCGGCTTTCCGACGAGTCCTCGGTGACCTGTGCTCCAGAGCTCGAGCACTCGGCGGAGGAGTGCCCGGACATGGACGAGGACAGTGACGGGGTGCCGAACGGGCTGGATCAGTGCGATGAGCAGGCAGGGACGCCCGAGCGACAGGGCTGTCCGTGGACCGACCTCGACAGGGATGGCATCGAGGACAAGCTGGATGCGTGCCCCGCGGAAGTAGGGGTGGCTGCCTGGAAGGGCTGTCCGATGCCTGATCAGGACAAGGATGGCATCGAGGACGGACGGGATGTCTGTCCTTCGGAGCCGGGGCCGGAGATCTCCCGAGGCTGTCCGCTGAAGGATCGGGACCTGGATGGGATCGAGGACGACATCGATCAGTGTCCGGACCTGGCGGGCCCTCCGGAGCGTCAGGGCTGCCCGGAGTCGGACCTGGACCGGGACAACATCGCCAATGTGGTGGATACCTGCGCCAGGGAGCCGGGCCCTGTGGACAACCATGGGTGCCCCGCGCACGAGGTGCCGCTCGTCTCCCTCACCAGGCAGAAGATCGAGCTGACGGACAAGGTCTTCTTCGTTCCCGGGCAGCCTCGAATCGTCGAGCGCTCCTTCCCGGTGTTGAACTGGGTGGCCAAGGTGATGCTCGAGCACCCCGACCTGCCGCTCGTCGTGGTGGGAGCGCATACCGACGATCGGGGAAATGCGCTCGATAATCAGCGCCAGTCGCAAGCTCGCGCGGAGGAGGTCCGGAAGTACCTCATCCAGCGTGGTGTTGCGCCCGAGCGGCTGGAGGCCAAGGGCTACGGCCAGAGCCGCCCCCTCTACAGCAACGCCACATCCATTGGTCGCGAGAACAACCGCCGCATCGAGTTCATCATCGTGGCCCGGCAGTGAGCGCCATGGAGATCGGTAAGTACCGCCTGATTCACAAGCTCGCCACCGGAGGCATGGCCGAGGTGTTCCTCGCCAAGGCCGCCGGTCCCATGGGCTTCGAGAAGCTGCTGGTCGTCAAGCGCATCCTGCCGCACCTGGCCACCGAGCCCACGTTCGTGGAGATGTTCCTCACCGAGGCCCGCCTGGCCGCGCAGCTCAACCACCCGAACATCGTCCAGATCTTCGACTTCGGTGAGTCCGAGGGCACCTACTTCCTGGCCATGGAGTACATCGACGGGCCCAACCTCAGGGAGATCATCCGGCGCTCCAGCGCCGTGGGGCTGGCGTTGCCGCTCGCGTTCTGCGCTCGCATCGTCTCGGCCGCCTGCGAGGGCCTGGCCTTTGCCCATGGCTACCGGGATCCCTCCACCCGGCAGCCCCTGAACATCATCCACCGCGACATCAGCCCCGATAACATCCTGCTGTCCAGGCAGGGGGCCGTGAAGGTGGTGGACTTCGGCATCGCCAAGGCCGCGGGACTGAGCCCCCACACCCAGGCAGGCGTGGTGAAGGGCAAGCTGGCGTACATGGCGCCCGAGCAGCTCCGCAACGAGCCGCTGGACCCGCGCGCGGATGTGTATGCGCTCGGGGTCGTCTTCTATGAGCTGCTGACGGGGCTCAAGCCCTTCATCGCCACGTCGGATGCGGGCATGGTCCAGGCCATCCTCTTCGAGCTGCAGGTGCCCGTCCTGCAGCGCCGGCCCGATGTGCCGGAGGCTCTCCAGCGCATCCTGAATCGAGCCCTCGCCAAGGAGCGTGAGCGGCGCTACCCGGACTGCGCGTCCTTCCAGACGGACCTGGAGGAGTTCATCCTGTCCACGGCCAGGCCCATGGGGGCTCCACAGGTTGCCCAGATCGTCTCCATGATGACGGCGGGAATCGACAATCCTCATCCCACGGTCCAGACCCTCAGCTCCGCGCCCAGCAATCCGAGGCTCGCCCTGCCTCAGCGTCCGCTCGAGCTCACCGCGGCCGCGCGCCCTTCGCAGCTCATTCTGCGCAACGGCGCTCAAGCTCCTCAGACTTCCATCCTCCAGGTCGCTCCTCCACCGGAGAGCCCTCCTCCCCAGCGCCAGGGACGCTCGGAGAAGGAGATGGTCTGGGTCGCGCGCGCCGGCATCCTGCTCTTCCTGCTCGGATCGGGCCTGCTCATCCACCGACATTCCCCGCGGGCAGGCGAGAACCCGGTACCTCCTCCTGCCACGCCCCCGGTGGCACCCGCGCCTCCTGTCAGCGCGCCTGCGTCCAGTGGGCCGAGCCCCAGCAAGCCAGAGCCGCGTCTCGAGGAGCCAGGCGACGTGGGGAGCGGCGCTGCTCCACGGGAGGCTCCGCCCAGGCCCGTTCCAGAGGGCCGCAAGCCCTCGAGCATGGGGAGCCCCCGTTCTTCCGAGGACACGGAGCCTCCGAAAGCGGGGCAGGGGACCCTGGACCTTCGAGTCGTGCCTGAGGCCAAGCTGTTCCTGAACGGGTGGCAGATGGGCCCAGCTCCGGAGAAGCCTTTTCCGCTCGATGCAGGTCAGTACGCCGTGAGGCTCGTCAATGACAAGCTGCGCAAGGATGTGACCCGCCACATCACGGTGGCCGTGGGGCAGACCACCCAGCTCGAGGTCAACCTGCTCTTGGAGAAGTAGCGCGCGAGGCGCGGGCTCACGGGTCGAACTTCGGAGTGCTGATGACGACGGAGAACCGGTCCGGCTTCTCGACCTTCTTCGTGCGCGTCCGGCTGTCGGGAGACTCCTTGTGGTACGGCTCGATTCGCACCCGGAGGCCGAACACCCACCGGTTCTTCTCGGGCTCGGTGGCAGGCTGGCCAAAGCTCATCGGGCTCGTGGAGTCGCTCATCGAGACAACCTAACGAGTGGCTCGGAGAAACGGATTGGCCCTGGAGTCGTACGCGGCCCCACGCCTCGGAGCATTTCAGCTGGCCTTCACCTTGTGCTGAAGACCCACCGCGAGCTCGTCTCCCACCGCTCGCAGGAGCGCGTGGATGTCCAGCGGCTTGTGGAGGATGCGTACCCCCGGCGGTGGCACCACCCGCGGGTGGGCGGTGATCATCAACACCCGCGCGTTTCCGAGGCAGCTCCGCTTCGCCGCCTGCTCCACCATCCAGCCCCCGTTCTCGCCCGGCAGCATGTAGTCCGTGATGACCAGGTCGAAGCGTCGGGTCTCGAGCTGCACGAGCCCCTCCTCCGCCGTGCCAACAGCCGTCACGTCATACCCCTCCGGCTCCAGCAGGGTGCTCAGCCCCTCGCGAATGTCCTCATTGTCCTCAACGAGGAGGATGCTCGATCCAGAGCTGTGGCCCACGGTGAATCTCCCAAGATGGCGAAGCGCTCGTACTCTTGTGGTCCGGCGGCGAGACTGAAACCCTGGGTGAGCCTCGGGACGATAGGACTGTTGACCAGCAGTAATTCCCAACCTCCCGCGCTGAACGTCTCCCCTTGCAAATGTCTCCTCGGACGGGGCGCGGCGCGTGCCAAGATGTCCCGGTGCCGCTCGCGTTGCTCACCTTGATGGTCGCGCCGCTGATGGCGACAGCTCCGGAGGTAGGCGCCTCGGCGAGAGGGTACGAGGAGACCCTCGTCGAGTGGGGGCTCGCCCAGCATGGCCGTGAGGTGGAGCCCTCGCCCGAGGGCCAGCGGCTGGAGGCGGTGCTCGTCTCGGCCGAGGACGTGGTGGCCCAGAGCGACCCGTACCCCAACTTCCTCAACATCTTCCACGTGCGCACCCGCGAGGAGGTCATCCGCCGCGAGGTGCTGCTGGAGCCCGGGGCGCCGTACTCGGACGAGCTCGCCCAGGAGACGGCTCGCAACCTGCGCAAGCTGGGCATCTTCTCGGCCGTGCGCGTCGTCCCGGTGAAGGGCACCGCTCCCGGCAGCGTGGCCCTGCTGGTCATCACCAAGGACCTGTGGTCGCTGCGGCTCAACCAGGACTGGGAGCTGGTGGGCTCCTTCCTGCGCTATCTGCGGCTGCAGGGCACCGAGACGAACTTCCTGGGGCTCAACCAGCGGCTGGCGGTGGACTTCCTGCTGCGCCCGGACACCATGAGCATCGGCCAGACGTACATCAACCGGCGCGTGGGCGGCAGCCGCTGGTACCTGGGAGAGACGGCCTCCATCATCATCGGACGGGAGAGCGGCAAGCCAGAGGGCACGCGCGGCTCGGTGGTCTTCCAGCGCCCGCTGTACTCGCTGTCCACGCCGTGGAGCGCCAACACCTCCGTCTCCTGGGACACGTCGACGACGCGCGTGTTCCGAGGCACCGAGGTGTGGCAGCTCCCCTACCCGGACGGCGCGCCCGTGCCCTTCATCTACGAGACGCGCGACGTGTCGGGCGGGGCGAGCTACACGCGCTCGTATGGCGAGTACTACAAGACGAACGTGACGGGTGGGGTGACGGCCTATCACCGGAGCTATGCCGCCCCCCTGGCGGCTCCGCTGGATGACGCGCAGCGCGAGTGGCTGAAGGCCAACCACCTGCCCCGCAGCGAGAATGCCGTCTACACCTCCCTGTCGCTGTCGGCCTTCGAGGCCCGCTACGAGGTGCTGCGCGAGGTGGACTCGTACGCGCTCTCGGAGGACTTCCAGATCGGCCACTCGACGCTGGCCACGGTCCGGTATGCGCCTCCGGCCTTCTCCTCGGCGGCGCACTACGCGGAGCTGGGCCTGGCGGCGCGCTACCGCTGGCTGTGGGGAGATGCGATGACCACGGTGTCGGCGGGAGGCTCCATCCGACGGGCGCTCGGAGAGGGCGCCGCGTGGACGAACCGGCGCTGGGCGGCGGAGGTACACCAGGTGACGCCGAAGGTGCTCGGCGGGCGCTTCATGGTGCGCGGCCTGCTGGACGTGAACACCGATGACCTGTTCGACCGGGTGACTCTGTTGGGCGGGGCCAACGGCCTGCGAGGCGCGCGGCAGGACGCGTACTCCGGCAAGCGGCTGCTGCTGGTCAACGTGGAGTACCGCACCGCGCCGCTCGTCTTCCACACGCTGCACCTGGGGGGCGTGCTCTTCTACGACGCGGGCTCGGCCTTCGACCGGGGGCCGAGCGTGGTGCACTCGGTGGGCGTGGGCATCCGCTTCCTCTTCCCGCAGTTCAACGTGTACCCGTTCCGGTTCGACTTCGGCTACGTGCTCAACGACACGATGCCGCCTGTAGGCCAGCGCTTCACCTTCAGCGGCGGTCAGATCACCGAGTACCGGCCCTCCGTCCTGGACTCGCCTCTGCGGTAGTCGCGCCTCCGCGCGGCCGCGAGCCCCGGCAGGTCATGCCTGCCGGAGCCGTGGCTCCTCGCGACCCCCGCTCGCGCGGGGCTACAGCGCGTAGGGGCCCTTGTTGTAGGCCTCGATCACCGAGCCGATGATGTCGAAGCCGTGGGTGTTGCTCAGCAGCACGGCGGCAACCCCGTTCGGCAGCAGGACGATGCCCGTGTTGCTGCCTCGGCCATCACCGGTGAGCCAGGCGCCATTGTGATGGGAGGCGGCTCCGCCCAAGGTGCCTGCTCCCCACCAGCCCAGCTGCTGGCTGCGCATGAGCTGGGCCGTCGACGCCGAGAGCACGGTGTTGTTCTGGATGCCGATGAGGAACTTCGCCAGATCGTTGGCGGAGGCGTACCAGCCGTAGGCGCCACACTGCGAGGTGTAGTCGGTGGTCCAGAGGTAGCCGGGCGACTGCGCGCCGTACGCGTAGTAGAGCGTCGGGTTGACGGCATCGGGCATGCAGCTCATGGCGGTGATGCCCATGGGCTGGAGGATGTTCGTCCGCACGAACGTCACATAGTCCATGCCGGAGATGGCCTCGATGACGGCGCGCAGCAGGCAGAAGTTGCCGTTCGAGTAGGCCTGTGTGCTGCCCGGAGTGCTCACCAGCGGGGTGGCCAGCAGCTGGGCCATGGAGGCATTGAAGTCATCCCCACAGTAGCCCCACCCGGCCATGCCGCTGCGGTGGGTGAGGAGCTGGCGGAGGGTCACCTGGTTCACACCCGCGGCGGCGCCAGGCCACCGGCTGCTCACGTACGGGTAGAAGGGCGCGTCCAGGGAGATGCCGTTGTTCTGGACGAGGTACATCATCGCCGTGGCGGTGATGGGCTTGGAGACGCTGGCCTGGTGCACCCGGGTCGAGGCCGTCATGGCGACTCCCGGAGCGCTGCTCTCGTAGGGCGCCCGCGCGTAGCCCACGCCGCCCGAGGTCGTCATCTGTCCCGCCTCGACGATGGCGTAGGAGTAACCCATGGCCTTCCCGTCCATGACCTTGTCGAACTCGGACGCCCAGGGCGGCGGTGAGTACGCCTGGAAGTCGGTCAGGCGCAGGTTGTCCTGGCTCGCCGCGCTCCAGGTGGAGACAAAGGCGTTCCAGTCCTGCCCGGCGACGACCTGGTAGGCATCCGAGCCCTCTCGGTAGACGCCGTTGAAGTGCCACTCATTTCCCTCCCAGTACGCCTCCATGTCCACCAGGCGCAGTCCCTGCGCGGCCAGCTCCTGCGTCTTGGTCTGGAAGACCGGCCAGGTGTCTCCCGTCCGGAGGGCATGGCTACCGGTACCGGGGTTCCAGACCGCCGCGTACTGGCGCTGGCCGTTCTCCACGTAGGTCTCCAGATCGACGAGGCGCAGCCCGGTCGAGGGGAGTATCTGCCGGAAGAAGGCCAGCTCGTTCGAGTCCAGGTCTGCCTGGAACAGATAGCCATTCGGGCTGGCGTCCCACACCCCCGCGAACCTTCGCTGGCCACCCTCCACGTAGACTTCCAGATCGATGAGGCGCATTCCCTGGGGGTTCAGGCTCCGCGCTTCGGCCTCGAAAGCCGGCAAGGAGAGCCCCACGCGCAGCGCATGCACCCCACTCCCCGGCAACCACGCCCCGCTGTAGCGCGGGACGCCGTCCGTCACCTCGACGTTGAGATCCACCAGGCGGAGGCCAGCCGCGGCCCACTCTTGATACTGCGCCTCGAAGGTTGCCCACTCGGCACTCACCGACAACGCGTGATCGTCCGTACCCGCGCGGAAGAGGCCCGCGAAGAGTGGGGCAGGGGGTGCCACGAGGCTCTGGCCGAGCTGGCGGGGGGCCTCAACCTCGGGGACGACAGCGAAGAGCGGGTGCGGCCCTTCGTCACTCAGGGCGTGTAATGCCCCGGGCTCGCATCCCGCCAACATCATCAGCAGCACCCAGCCCCAGGGCGAGGTGCTCCGGGGGGCTCGCCGGTTCGGGAACCGTCCATGATGCTCGCCGCTGGATGGCGACTGAGGGGAGATTGCTCCTGCCAACATAGAACCTCCGTGGGTGAGGGCTCTCGCGAGCCGTTGGCGAAGCTCTATCTCTCGGAGGGCTGGAGGTTCTTGTCCTCGCGCGCCAGAAGGACTGTCCTGGGACGCCACGCCTCCGGTTTCACGGGGGCTCGGCGTGGAGCAGCTCGCGGAACAGCACCTCGGCAACCTCGCGGAACAGCTCTCCGGACGCCAGCAGCCCACCACAGTGGTGAGGCTCCCGGGCCAGCGTGAGCGCGACGGCCTTTCCCAGCACCGCGTCCCAGAAGGGGCCAGAGTCCTCCGGCAGCAGGAACTCGCGGATGATGCTCCGCGGCCACGGCAGCACCGTCGTCGGATCCGCGTCGCTCGGCGTCGTGAAGCAGTCCAGGTCCACGTCCAGCAGCACCCGCTCCGCCCGCTCCAGCACCTCGCGCACCGCATCCCCCGGCGCGGGACTCCGGAACGCCTCCGCCGCCCGGTCCACCGTGGGCACCGACACCAGGCGGTGCTCCCGGCCGCGCGTATCCTTATATACGTCCCGCTCGAACGAGCCCCGAGGCCGCGCCCGCGCGATGAGGAGCGCGTCTCCCACCAGCCCGGCCTCCATGGCGGCCAGGATGTGATCGTAGTTGCGCACGTCCAGCGCCCACCGCGCGTGCTCGTCCAGCGCCCTCAGCCCCGCGCTCCGGTCCGGCACGGCCTCCGGCTGTCGCGGAGGCACCACGTCCAGGTGCCGGTCCAGGCTCACCAGCAGTGCGGGAGGACTACCCTCTCCGAGCGCGCACGCCCAGGACGGCAGCGCGAGCCGGTGCGGATCGAAGACATAGGCGTCCTTTGGCCCCCGGCCTCCCGCCAATGACAGGCGGATGACACCCGCCAGCCGCAGGTGGAGTGGCGCTTCCTGCTCCATCTCGGAATAACCTCCCGGGTCCGTGCTTTCCCACCCGATGCGTGAAGCCAGGGAGTGTAGGCTTCGCGCCCCCCAGACGTGAAAGGAGAGGGCCTCCTTCAAGGTCCAGCGTCGCATGCGCAACCTCGCCGCAGCCGTGCTCCTCCTCTCGAGCCTCTCGGCCTTCGCCCAGACAGCTCCCGCCAAGCCCATGTCCGAACGAAAGCCCGACACCTTCCTCCGCCAGTACTCCGAGACCCGCCGCTTCATGAGCGGCCGTCCCGTGAAGCCGCGCTTCACTCCGGATGAGAAGACCCTCTTCTTCCTGCGCGCCCAGCCCACGTCCGCCTCGCAGACGCTCTTCGCCTTCGACGTGGCCACCGGCGCGACGAAGGAGCTGCTGACTCCCGAGTCCATCCTCAAGGGCGCCGAGGAGACGCTCTCCGTGGAGGAGAAGGCCCGCCGCGAGCGCATGCGCGTGAGCACCCGGGGCTTCACCACCTACGACTTGTCCGAGGACGGCGAGCGCATCCTCGTCAGCCTCTCCGGCAAGCTCTACCTCGTCGAGCGCTCCTCCGGAAAGTCGACCGAGCTGAAGACGGGCCCGGGCGTCATCGACCCGCGCTTCTCCCCGGACGGCAAGCAGATCGCCTACGTGCGTGACAACGACGTGTTCCGCATCGACCTGGCCACCAACAAGGAGCAGCGCGTCACCCAGGGCGGCTCGGAGGCGAAGACCCACGGCCTGGCCGAGTTCGTCGCCCAGGAGGAGATGGGCCGCTTCTCCGGCTACTGGTGGAGCCAGGACTCGAAGTTCATCGCCTACACCGAGTCCGACACCACCGCCGTGGAGAAGCTCACCATCGTCGACGTGATGCACCCCGAGAAGGGCGGCAACGACTTCCCCTACCCGCGTCCGGGCAAGCCCAACGCGGTGGTGCGCCTGGGCGTCATCCCCGTCACCGGAGGCAAGACGGTGTGGGTGGACTGGGATGCGAAGGCCTACCCGTACCTGGCCACCGTGGCCTGGCAGAAGGGCGGGCCGCTCACGGTGCTCGTGCAGAACCGCACCCAGACGGAGGAACAGCTCCTCGCGGTGGAGCCGCGCACCGGCAAGACGCGCGTGCTGCTCACGGAGAAGGATGCGGCCTGGATCAACCTGGACCAGGACTTCCCCCGCTGGCTCGAGGATGGCAGCGGCTTCCTCTGGTACACCGAGCGCAATGGCGGCCCCGAGGTGGAGCAGCGCAACGCGGACGGCAGCCTCGCGCGCTCCTGGGTGAAGCCGGGCGCCGGCTTCCGGGGCATGTCGCGCTTCGTGGACGCCACTCGCACGCTCTACTTCTTCGGCGATCCCAACCCCACCGAGAGCTACCTCTGGCGGGTGAAGGATGGCGGCGCCCCCGAGAAGATCGCCACCGGCACTCCCGCTCCCGCCTTCGAGACGCCCGTCACCATCTCCAAGGAGGGCGGGCTGCTCGTCGCCATCTCCCAGACGGACACCACCATGCCGCGCTACTCGGTGCTGCGGGCGGATGGCACCCGCGTGGGGGATCTGCCCTCCATCGCCGCCGAGCCTCCCTTCACCCCCAACACGCAGTACTACGTGGTGGGCAAGGAGGGCTTCCATGCCTCCGTCACCCGGCCCAGGAGCATGAAGCCCGGCGTGAAGCTGCCCGTCATCGTCTATGTCTACGGCGGGCCCACCGCCACCGTGGTGCGCCGTGGCATGGCGGAGAACCTGCTCAACCAGTGGCTGGCTGACCAGGGCTTCCTCATCGTCAAGTTCGACGGGCGCGGCACTCCGCTGCGCAGCGCCTCCTGGGAGCGCGCGGTGAAGTACGACTTCGCCACCATCACCCTGGACGATCAGATCGCCGCCCTCAAGGCCCTGGCGGAGAAGGTCCCCGAGCTGGATCCGTCCCGCGTGGGCATCTACGGCTGGAGCTTCGGCGGCTACATGGCCGCGCTCGCCGCCCTCAAGCGCCCGGACGTCTTCAAGGCCGCGGTGGCCGGCGCTCCCGTGGTGGACTGGCTCGACTACGACACCCACTACACCGAGCGCTACCTGGGGCTCCCCCAGGAGCACCCCGAGGCCTACGAGAAGAGCTCGCTGCTCACCTACGCCAACGACGCCAGCAAGCCCATCGCCTCACTGCTGCTCATCCACGGCACCGCGGATGACAACGTCTACTTCTTCCACACCCTCAAGCTCTCCCACGCGCTCTTCCTGGCCGGCAAGCCGCACGAGCTGCTGCCGCTCAGCGGGCTGACGCACATGGTGCCGGATCCGCTCGTCACCCAGCGCCAGTACGAGCGGGTGCTGAACTACTTCCACAAGCACCTGTAGCCCGCAAAAGAGAGAGGCCCGGTTCCCGCCAAGGGGACCGAGCCTCGCTTTACCCGCCAGTTCCGTGAGGAGTGGCTTGGTCTGCGCTTAGACGGCGCGCACGTTCTGAGCCTGCAGACCCTTGGGGCCACGGGTCACTTCGAACTGCACCTTCTGGCCCTCCTGCAGGGTGCGGAAGCCATCCATGTTGATGGCGGTGTGGTGGCAGAACACGTCCTCGCCACCTCCGTCCTGCGTGATGAAGCCGAAGCCCTTCGCATCGTTGAACCACTTCACGGTACCAGTTGCCATTTTGTTGCTTCCTTCATGACGGGCGGCGCCGGAGCCCCCCGGTTCTTCAGCCCCCCGACTACCGGAAGGCACCCCAGTTGTAGTGGGGGGGCGCACCGCAAGTCCAGATGCCTCTGTGCATTTCGGCGATGACGCGTTCGCGTCATCACACCTCGAGCAGCAATCGCTCGGGGTCCTCAATGCACTCCTTGACACGGACGAGGAACTGGACTGCCTCGCGGCCATCCACCAGGCGGTGGTCGTACGAGAGCGCCACGTACATGATGGGCCGGATGACGATCTGTCCGTCCTTCACCACGGGCCGCTCGACGATGTTGTGCATGCCCAGGATGCCCGACTGCGGCGGGTTGAGGATGGGCGTGGACAGCATGGAGCCGAAGATGCCGCCGTTGGAGATGGTGAAGGTGCCGCCCTGCAGCTCCGCCAGGGTGAGCTTGTCGTTGCGGGCGCGCACGCCGAAGTCGCCGATCTTCTTCTCCAGGTCCGCCAGCGACAGCTTGTCGGCGTCGCGCAGCACCGGCACCACCAGCCCGCGCGAGCCGGACACCGCCACGCCGATGTCGTAGTAGTGCTTGAAGACGACGTCCTCGCCCTCGATCTCCGCGTTGATCTGCGGGAAGGCCTTGAGGGCCTCGATGGAGGCGCGCACGAAGAAGCTCATGAAGCCCAGCTTCACGCCGTGCTTCGCCTGGAACTTCTCGTTGTACTTCTTGCGCAGCGCCATCACCTCGCCCATGTCCACCTCGTTGAAGGTGGTGAGGATGGCGGCGGTGGACTGGGCCTGCACGAGCCGCTCGGCCACGCGCTTGCGCAGCGGCGTCATCCGCACGCGCTCCTCGCGGGCCGCGTTGGGGCGAGGACCGGTGGGCGCCGGCGGAGCCGACGGCGTCGGGGCCGGAGCCTGCGAGCCCCGGTTGAGCTGGCCGAGCACGTCGTCCTTGGTGATGCGGCCTCCCGCGCCAGAGCCCTGGAGCTGGGAGACGTCCACGTTGTGGGCGCCCGCCACGTTCCGGGCGGTGGGCGTGATGCGCGCATCCGCGGCCGGGGCGGCGGCGACGGGGGCCGGAGCCGGCGCGGGAGCGGGAGCGGCGGCGGCGGCGGGCTGAGGCGCGGCGGCGGTGGCGCCGTTGGCGTCGATGAGGCCGAGCACCTCGCCCACGCGGACCTTGTCGCCGTCCTTGAAGGAGATGGAGGCGAGCGTGCCGGCCGCGGGAGCGGGCACGTCGATGGTGACCTTGTCCGTCTCGAGGACGACGAGCGGCTCGTCCGCGGCGACGGTGTCACCCTTCTTCTTGTTCCACTTGCCGACGACGGCTTCGGTGATGGACTCGCCCAGGGGCGGGACTTTCAATTCAACGGCCATTCTTGGTTCCTCGGAGGATGGCTTCCTCGACGATGAGGTGCTGCTCGTAGTCGTGGGTCTTCGTGAATCCGGTCGCCGGGCTGGCGGCCTCCGCCCGCCCGATGTAGCCGATCTTCACGGGCCCGCTGGCGCGGGAAGATGCCACGTCATGCAGGCGGGGGAACATGAAATACCACCCGCCGGCGTTGCGCGGCTCCTCCTGCACCCAGAAGAGCTCGGTCAGCTTCGGCATGCTGGAGACCAGGCTGGCCAGCGCGTCGAAGGGGAACGGGTAGAGCTGCTCCACCCGGACGATGGAGATGTTCCACGCCTTCTGCTCGTCCCGGGCCTTGACGAGATCGTAGTAGACCTTGCCGGAGCACAGCAGCAGCCGCGTCACGCCCGCGGGCTCCGCCTCCTTGCGGTCGAGGATGATCTCCTGGAAGCGGCCCGTGGCCAGCTCGTCCAGCTTGCTGGTCGCCTCCGGGCGGCGCAGCAGGCTCTTGGGCGACATGATGACCAGCGGCTTGCGGTAGGGGCGCACCACCTGGCGGCGCAGCAGGTGGAAGATCTGCGCCGGCGTGGTGGGGTAGCACACCTGCATGTTGTCCTCGGCGCACAGGCCGAGGAAGCGCTCGAGGCGGGCGCTGGAGTGCTCCGGGCCCTGGCCCTCGTAGGCGTGCGGCAGCAGCAGGGTGAGGCCCGACAGCCGGCGCCACTTGCTCTCACCGGCGGCGATGAACTGATCGATGATGATCTGCGCGCCGTTGGCGAAGTCGCCGAACTGGGCCTCCCAGATGGTGAGGCCGTCCGGCACGTCCAGGCTGTAGCCGTACTCGAAGCCCATCACGCCCATCTCGGACAGCGGGCTGTTGTAGACCTGGAAGGTGGCGCGGCCGCTGTGGAACTGCCGCAGCGGCACGAAGCGCTCACCCGTCTTCACGTCGTGCAGCACCGCGTGGCGGTGGCTGAAGGTGCCGCGCTCGCTGTCCTGGCCGGACAGCCGCACCCCGTAGCCCTCGCTCAAGAGCGTGGCGTAGGCCAGCGACTCGCCCTCGGACCAGAGCAGCTCCTCGCTCTCCAGCATGGACTGGCGCTTCTTGAGCACCGTGCGCTCCACCACCGGGTGGACGTTGAAGCCCGCGGGGACCTCGGACAGCTTGCGCAGGGCCTCGTGCAGCCGGCCCTTGTCCACCGCGGTGGGCACCTCCGGCGCGTTCTTCTGCGAGCCGCCCTTGTAGGGCTTCCACAGGCCCTCCAGGGCGCTGGGCTCCTTGAACTGGCGCGCCTGCTTGATGCGGGTGAGCGCGTCGTCGAACTCCTTGAGGCAGGCCTGCTTGATGGCCTCGGACTCGTCGGCGGAGATGGTGCCGCGCTCGGCCAGCAGCTGCGCGTACAGCGTGCGCACCGTGGGCTGCTTGCGGATCAGCTCGTACATGTGCGGCTGGGTGAAGGACGGATCGTCACCCTCGTTGTGGCCGTAGCGCCGGTAGCAGATGAGATCGATGACGACGTCGCTCTTGAACGTCTGCCGGAACTCGGCGGCCAGGCGCGCCACGTGGACGCAGGCCTCGGGGTCATCCCCGTTCACGTGGAAGACGGGCACGTCCAGCATCTGCGCGATGGCGGTGGCGTAGATGGAGGAGCGCGAGTCGCTCGGGTCGGTGGTGAAGCCCACCTGGTTGTTGATGACGACGTGGATGGTGCCGCCCGTCTCGTAGCCCTTGAGCCGCGACAGGTTGAGCGTCTCGGCCACCACGCCCTGGCCCATGAAGGCCGCGTCCCCGTGGATGAGCAGCGGCATCACGCGGGTGCGATCGCTGTCCCCGCTGCGGTCCTGCTTGGCGCGCACGCGGCCCTCCACCACCGGATCCACCGCCTCCAGGTGGCTGGGGTTGAAGGCCAGCGACAGGTGGATGCTGGCCCCGGCGCGCGTGGTGTGATCCGACGAGAAGCCCATGTGGTACTTCACGTCGCCGCGACCGATGTAGGCCTTCGGGTCCGCCGGGCCCTCGAACTCGCTGAAGATCTGATCCGGGCTCTTGTGGAGGATGTTCGTCAGCACGTTGAGGCGGCCGCGGTGGGCCATGCCGATGACGACCTCCTTGAGGTTCATGCCGCCGCCCACCTCGAGGATGGCGTCCAGCATGGGGATGAGGCTCTCACCGCCGTCCAGGCTGAAGCGCTTCACGCCCACGTACTTGGTGTGCAGGAAGTTCTCGAAGCCCTCCGCGTAGGAGAGCCGGGTGAGCAGGTGACGCTGCTCCTCCACCGGGAACTGCATCCGGTTCTCGCTGTGCTCCATGCGCCGCATGAGCCAGCGCCGACGCTCGCTGTCGAGCATCTGCATGAACTCGACGCCGATGGAGCCGCTGTACGTGCGGCGCAGGCGCCCGAGCAGCTCCTCCAGCTTCACCCGGGGCTCGGCGAAGACGCTGCCGCTCTCCACGGTCTGCTGGGACTCCTCGGAGGAGAAGTGCTTCTCGTCCACCATGGGCATGTCCGCCACGTGCTCCAGCGGCGGGCGGGCACGGCCGAGCGGATCCAGCTTCGCGCGCAGGTGGCCGCGCAGCCGGAAGGCGGTGATGGTCTGGTCCACCCGGGCCTGCAGCCGCACGTCCTGGGCGGGCGCCGCCACGGGGGCGGGAGCCGGCGCCTGGGCTACGGCGGCGGCCGGCTTGCCGTTCTTGCCCGGGGTGGCGGGGGCGGCCGGGGCGGGAGCCTCCAGCAGCGTCTTGTTGAAGATGGGGCGCCCGGCGCCATTGTTGCGCTCGAAGATGTCCCGCCAGCTCGGATCCACGCTGGAGGGATCCTGAAGGTAGCGGGCGTACAGCCCTTCGATGAAGTCGATGTTGGCGCCAGAGAGGTACGAGTCCTGAAAATTCGCCATGGCGGGGAGTCTTTTACTGGATGGGGGGCCCGTTGGGGGGTTTTCGCCGCAATTTGTTGGATCTTCCGGGACTTCTAGCGGCGGCGAGGGGGGGGAGCCAGCAGCAAGAATCATGCGCCTCGTGAGCAGAACTTCAGGCGGGGGCTCCAGCCGGGGAGGCGCCGGGCCGCGCCTTTACGCGCTGCGGCGTCCCGTGTTTCACGCCCCACCTGCCGCCAGGAGTGGTAAACCGCCCCGCCTCCCCCTCTTCTTCTCGCGAAAGGCACCTCATGCTGTTGCAGGGCAAGAAGATCCTGATCACCGGAGTGCTCACCCCCCAGTCGCTGGCCTATGGCATCGCCGAGCACGCGCTGGCCCAGGGGGCAGAGATCATCCTCACCGGCTTCGGCCGGGCGCGCTCCCTCACCGAGCGGAGCGCCAAGCGCCTCAAGCCCGGCACCGAGGTGCTGGAGCTGGACGTCACGAAGTCGGAGCACTTCACCGCCCTCGCCGAGTCGCTGCGCCAGAAGTGGGGGCGGGTGGACGGCGTGCTGCACTCGGTGGCGTTCGCGCCCGAGGACGCCCTGGGTGGCAACTTCCTCAACACTCCCTGGGAGAGCGTGCAGACGGCCTTCCGCATCTCCACGTATTCCCTGAAGGAGCTGTCCGCGGCGGTGGCCCCGCTGATGACCAATGGCGGGTCCATCGTTACCCTGGACTTCGACAACCGGGTGGCCTGGCCCATCTACGACTGGATGGGGGTGTGCAAGGCGGCGCTCGAGGCCACGGTCCGCTACCTGGCCAGGGACCTGGGCCCCAAGGGCATCCGGGTGAATTCACTGGCCGCCGGGCCCCTGGCCACCATCGCGGCCAAGGGAATTCCGGGCTTCAAGGCTCTGGAGCAGGGGTGGGGGAAGCAGGCCCCACTGGGTTGGAGCTCCAAGAACAGCCATGACAGCGTGGCGCGGACGGCGTGCGCCCTGCTGTCGGACTGGATGCCCTCGACGACGGGGGAGCAGGTCCACGTGGACGGGGGGTACCACGCGATCGGCGCACCGCCGGTCGACACGAGTGCCGAGCAGGCAGCAGGAGACGTTCCGCCGGCTGCCGAGTAGTCGGGGAAGGCGTGAGCCTGTCCAGCAACCGCTCGACCGCGGAAGAACGGACCGGCCCCGCTTTCTCCAGAGGAATCATACACGCTAAAGTCTCATCGTTTTCGGCGGGGACTGAGGGTCCCCGCGTGAGGAGCCGTGGGTGTGAGCGACAACATCCTGGTGGTGGATGACAGCCCGACTGTCCGCAACATCATCAAGATCTACTTGATGAATCTCCGGCTCAGCATTCTCGAGGCCGAGGATGCGACGCGGGCCTTGCAGCTGTTGAGGCTGGTGCCGGTGAGTGTGGTGATCGCGGACATCAACATGCCGGGAATGGACGGCATCACCTTCGTCAAGGAGATCCGAGCCAGCAAGGAAGCCCAGCTGCGAGGCATCCCCGTCATCCTTCTCACGGCCGAGAAGGGGGGGGACCTGCGGCAGCGGGGAGCGGAGGCGGGAGCCAACGCCTTCATCCAGAAACCCGTCTCCCATGCTGACCTGACCGAGACCGTTCGGCAGTTCCTGCCTCTCGCCGCCCCGTGAGCCTTCCTTCCCTCCTCCTCGTCGACGACAGCGACGCCATCCTTGCGCTCGAGAAGGCGATCCTCTCGGGGCATTACTCGCTGCACACGGCGAGCAATGGCCGCGAGGCGCTCGAGAAGGTGGGAAAGCTGCAGCCAGCGGCGGTGCTGCTGGACCTGTCGATGCCGGAGATGGACGGGGACGAGGTGCTCCAGCGGATGAAGAGGGATCCGGCGCTGGCCGAGATCCCCGTCATCATCATCTCCTCGGAGAAGTCCCGCGCCGAGGCGTGCCTGGGGATGGGGGCCGAGGCCTTCCTGGCCAAGCCCTTCCGCGCCGAGGACCTGCTGTCCAAGGTGGCCACCACGCTGGAGAACGCCCGGAGGCGGGCGCGCGCGGGGTCCATGCTGGTGCTGCGCATGAGCGCCGGGGACCAGGAGTTCGCCCTGCCGCTGGAGTCGGTGCGCGAGGTGCTGCTGCAGCCGGCGCTGCGGCCGCTGCCTGGCGGGCCGGCCTACCTGTCCGAGTACGTGGAGCTGCGCGGCGCGGCCATCTGCGTGCTGGACGTGGCGCGCAGGCTGGGCCAGGAGCACCGCGTCTCGCTGCGCGAGCGGATGCTGGTCATCATCCACGTGGAGGACATGCCGCTGGCGCTCTGCGTGGACCGGGTGCAGGACCCGGAGGAGTTCTCCGCGTCGGAGATCGACCGGAACGTGGGCGGTGCCGAGCACGGGCTCCTCCAGGAGGGGCTGGTCGGCATGGTGCGCGTTTTCGGTGGGCGGGCTCTGCCCCTGCTCGATCCGAAGGTGTTCGTTTCTCGGGGCCTTCTGAGGGAGCTGCCTGAGATGCTGAGGCAGGGGGGGGTGAGGCTGGGCGCATGACGGGGGGAGTCGATCCGCTGCTGTACGCCCGCGCGCGGCAGCTCATCATCGAGCGCACGGGCTTCCGCGATGACGCCATCGCTCCAGAGTCCCTGGAGCGCGTGGTGCGCGCGGAGCTTGCGCGGGGGCGCTCCGTCACCGAGCTGGTCCAGGAGCTGGAGCGTCCGGACAGCGACTTCGCCCAGACCGTGGTGCGCGCCTCCCTGGTGGGAGAGACGTACTTCTTCCGCCACCCGGAGCACTTCCGCTTCATGGCCCGCGAGGCGGTGCCGCGCGTGCTGCGCGCCGGAGTGAAGCGCCTGCGCGGCTGGAGCGCCGGCTGCGCCACCGGAGAGGAGGCCTACTCGCTGGCCGCCTGCCTGCAGGCCTCCGCGCCGCAGGGAGTCCTCGTGGAGGTGCTGGGCACGGACATCAACGAGGGGAGCCTGACGACGGCGCGGCGCGCCACCTATGGGGCGTGGTCCCGGCGGGACTCGGGCCCGCACCTGTTTCCCCTCTACCGCCCGCTCGAGGAGCGGCAGGTGGTCATCTTCGACGGGGTGCGCAACGTCACCAGCTTCGTGGTGGCCAACCTGATGGCCCCGCTGGACGCGTCGCTCGGCCAGTTCCACTTCATCCTCTGCCGCAACGTCCTCACGTACTTCACCCCCGCCTCGCGCGAGCAGGCGCTGACCAACATCGTCCAGACGCTCGCCCCCGGGGGCTTCCTGTTCCTGGGCACGGTGGAGGTGGATCGGCCTCCGGCGGGGCTGGTGCGCGTGGGGCCTCCCGAGCTGCAGGCCTTCCACCGCCCTCTGCACCCCGAGGTGGCGGTGCCGGCTCAGTCGAAGGCGCCGTCCCGCACGGGCATCCCCGCCATCACTCCGGTGCCCCTGCCTCCCGCGGCGCTCCAGGCGGCCCAGAAGCCGGCCTCGCGGCCCGGAGGGCCCGTGCTCACCCCGGTGCCGCTCCCCCCGGGCGCATTGCCGCCGCAGAAGGCGCCTCCGTCCGCCCCGCCTCGCCCACCCGCGCTCCAGCGCTCCGCCTCGCAGCTCCACCTGGAGGCGCTCGAGCGCATCGAGCAGGGCGAGGTGAACCGTGCCGCCTCCATGCTGGAGGCCCTGGTGAAGCAGTTCCCGGACTACCTGCCGGGCCTGCTGGAGCTGGCGCTGCTGCGCGAGCGCAACGGTTCGCGTGCCGCGGCCTATCCGCTCATGCGGGCGGTGCATGCCCGGGCCGCGGAGCTGCCGCCGGATCAGATCGTCGAGGGGCCCGAGTCCCTCCCGGCCCGCTTCTACAAGGCGTCCGCCGACGCGTACCTCAACCTGGGAGCCTCTGAATGAAACTGTCGCCAAGGACCCCGGACGAGGCGCAGGAAGAAGAGATCCGCGATCTATTGGAGGAGCGCGCCAAGCGTCTGCGCGACCTCGAGCAGAATGAGGCCAACCGCGAGGAGGCGGTGCACCTGGTGGCGGAGTTCCCGCTGGGTGAGGAGCGCTATGCGCTGCCGCTCGAGGCGCTGCGGGCGGCGCTCCCGCTGCGCATGGTGACGCCCGTGCCCCTCTCCGCGCCCCACGTCATCGGCGTGCTGCGCTTCCAGGGGCAGGTGCTCGCCGCCCTGAGCCTCGCCTCGCTGCTGGGCGGCCATGGCTGGCGGCAGGACCCGGCCGTGCTGCTCGTGCTGGATCGCGGCGACAAGGAGCTGTGCGCGGTGGACTGCGAGGCCATTCCCCGTCCCATCGGCCTGCCGGTGGGCGCGGTGGAGGCGGCGCGCGCCCGGTCCGAGGGGCCGATCCTCGAGGTCCTCTTCAGCCCGCAGCCGGGCCAGCAACAGCTCGTCCACCTCATCGACCCTCCTCGCCTGTTCGCGCGGGGCGGCACCGGAGCGCGCAATGGCCGTTGATCCGCTCCTTCAGGGGCTCGTCTCCGGCTTCGCCGCCGAGGCCCAGGAGGTCTGCCAGAAGGTCACCATGGACCTGCTGGACCTGGAGCGCGGTGGCCTGGACACCGACGGGCTGAACAAGGCCTACGTCCGGCTGGGGCGCCACCTGCACACGCTCAAGGGCAGCGCCGCGAGCCTCGGCCTGCAGGACCTGAGCGAGATCGCCCACAAGCTGGAGGACGCGCTGGCTCCCCTGCGCGCCACCATCCAGCAGATGCCCCGGCCCGTGGTGGACATGCTGCTGCACGGCCTGGACATCTTCCTGCTGCGCGTCCACGCGCACGCGGATGGCCGGGGCGACTCGCTGCCTGACTACACGCTCGCGCTCGCGCAGCTCGTCGCCGAGGCTCCGCCCCCGGCCCAGGCCGCGGCGGCTCCCGCGCCGGTGGCCACTCCCGCGGCGCCCGTCGCGCCCGTCGCGCCGCCTCCTCCCGTCGCGCCTCCTCCGCCCGTCATCTCCGCTCCGCCCGTGGCTCCCGCCCCTGTGGATACGTCCCGGGACGAGAGCGGGGAGAGCGAGGGCTCGGGCTGGCGTGTCGGCGCGCGGCAGGTGACGTCGCTCATGCGCGAGGTGGAGCGCCTGCGCGAGGTGCGCCTGCGCATGGAGGAGCGCTCCCGCGAGCTGGAGCGCGTGGTGGCGCTGCTGGCCCGGCAGGGCCTGCTGGCCGAGACGGCCGAGGCGCGTACCCTGCTGTCCGGCGTGGGCCGCGCGATGCGCTCCGACGGAGAGGAGACGGCCGACATCGTCGACGCGCTGGAGGAGGGCCTCAAGGCCATCACCACGCGCCCGGTGCGCACCATCCTCGAGCCCCTGCAGCGCATGGTGCGAGACCTGTCGCGCCAGCTGGGCAAGGAGGCCCGGCTCTCCGTGGTGGGCGCGGAGGTGTCGCTGGACCGGCGCCTGCTGGAGAAGCTCAACGGCGCGCTGGTGCACCTGCTGCGCAACGCGGTGGACCATGGCCTGGAGACGCCCGCAGAGCGCGAGCGCGCGGGCAAGCACCACGAGGGTGCGCTCACCCTGCGCATCGAGCAGCAGGGCAACCTGCTCTTCCTCGAGTCCAGTGACGACGGACGCGGCATCGACGTGAAGAAGATCCGTCAGGTGGCCGAGTCCCGGGGGCTGGCCAACTCCGAAGAGCTGGCGCGGATGAACGACAACCAGATCCGCGACCTCATCTTCCGCCCCAGCTTCAGCACCCGCACGGACGTGACGGACACCTCTGGGCGCGGCGTGGGCCTGGACGCGGTGCGCGCCGCGGTGGAGACGCTCCAGGGCCGCATCGAGGTGGCCAGCACGCTGGGGCAGGGCACGCGCTTCATGCTCACCCTGCCGGTGGAGCTGGGCAGCTCGCCCGTGCTGGTGGTGCGCGTGTTCGATCAGATGATGGGCCTGCCCATGCTGGCGGTGGAGGCCACCCAGCTGACGAAGATGAGCGCCCTGCGCGTCACCCGGCGGCGGGCGCAGCTGGAGTACCAGGGACAGATCCTCCCGGTGGTGGACCTGGGCTCGCGCCTGGGCCTGCGCGCCGCCCACATGCCCTCCGAGGGCCAGCCGCTCATGGTCATCAGCGCCGGCGGCAAGCGGGTGGCGCTCGCGGTGGACTCGGTGGTGGGCGACAGGGATCTCGTCATCCGCCCGCTGCCGGCCGAGGTGCGCGACGTGCCCGCCTACCAGGGCGCCGCCACCCTCAGCCGCGGCGAGCTGATGCTCATCCTGCGCCCCAGCTGGCTGGTGTCCGAGCCCGCGGCCTTGACGGCCAGCACGCCCCAGAGCCGCCGGGCGCTGGTGGTGGATGACTCGCTCACCGCGCGCGCCCTGCACCGGGCCATGCTCGAGGCGGGCGGCTTCACCGTCCACCTGGCCTCCAGCGGCAAGAGCGCCCTGGAGCGCCTGCTGTCGGACACCTACGACGTCATCATCTGCGACCTGGAGATGGAGGAGATGGACGGCGAGACGCTCATCCGGAAGCTGCGCGAGCGCCCGGAGACGCGGGATCTGCCCGTCATCCTCGTGTCCACGCACGAGTCCGGCCGCGAGCGTGGACGCGCCGCGGGCGCGGATGGTTTCCTCAGTAAACGTGACTGCGCCTCGGGCCGGCTCCTGGCCGAGGTGCTCGATGTCATGAGCCGTCGGGGAGGGCGCTCATGAGCATACCGAAGCCGATTCGAGTGCTGGTGGTGGATGACTCGCCCACCATGGTGAACACCATGGCGGCGCTGCTCACCCAGGACTCGCGTATCGAGATCGTCGGCCGGGCCGGAGATGGGAACCGGGCCGTGTCGCTGGCCCGGCTGCTGCGGCCGGACGTCATCACCATGGACCTGCTGCTGCCGGGCCTGGACGGGCCGGGAGCCATCGCCGCCATCATGGCGGACGCGCCCGCCCGCATCCTGGTGGTGAGCGCCGTGGCGGACCGCGGCGCGGAGCTGGGCTTCCAGGCCATCCGCGCCGGCGCGCTGGAGCTCATCGCCAAGCCCAACGTCACCTCCGGCGAGGAGCTGCGCAAGTGGGGCAAGGAGCTGGTCAACTCCGTCTGCCTCATGGCGGAGGTGCCCGTCATCTCCCGCAGGCCCCGGCGCGAGTTCACCCCGCCGCTGCCCTCCACGGGCGCCCGCGTCGACATCTTCGGGCTGGCCGCCTCCACCGGCGGGCCTCCGGCGCTGGCGGAGATCCTCTCGCGGCTGCCCAAGGATCTGCCCGTGCCCATGGTCGTCGCCCAGCACATCACCGAGGGCTTCACCCCGGGCATGGTGCGCTGGCTCAGCCAGGTGACGCAGCTGAGCGTGAACATCGCCAAGGACGGCGAGCGGCTCGAGCCGAGCAAGGTGTACTTCCCGCTGGACGGGCATGATCTCACCATCGACCGGGGCGTTGCCCGGCTCAGCCGTACGCGCGGTGGGCCCTGCCCCTCGGGAGACCTGCTGCTCTCCTCCCTGGCCCGGGTGTACGGGGCTCGGGCGGGCGGCGGCGTGCTCACCGGCATGGGGGACGACGGAGCGCGCGGCCTGCTGGAGATTCGCCGGGCGGGCGGCCTCACCTGCGCCCAGGACGAGCTCACCTCGGTCGTCTTCGGCATGCCCAAGGCGGCGCTGGACATCGGCGCCACCGATCAGGCGCTGCCTCTGTCGGCCATGCCCGACTTCATCCGCCAATGCTGCATGAAGCCCTTCGAGCGATCTCGGGGGGAGGGGTCCTGACGACCCTGGAGTAAGCTCGCTCCCTCCTCATGCTGGTTGCTCTACCGGGGGGCGCTGCCCGGCGCTCCTGTTGCCCACGGGCTGCCGTGGGTGAGACTCTGAACGCGTGACTTCGGTGCTCTCGTGAAACTGCCCTTCCGGTTTCGGCCCTCGCTCGGCCTGTCCGTCAAATTCATCCTCGTGACCGGGGGCATCAGCGCCGTCCTGGCGCTCATCCTCACCACCGTCGCCACGCGCCGGCTTCACGAGAGCCTGCTCAACGCGCACGCCGGTGAGGGCGCCGCGCTGGCCCTGGGGTTCACGCGCGCCGTCGAGCACTCCGCGGGCGCCAATGGCGAGTCCGTCCAGCCGCTCGTGGAGGCGTTCCGCGTGCAGGAGGGCGTCCGCTACATCTATGTGGAGGAGTCCTCGGGCCGCGTCATCGCCCACACCTTCCAGGGGCCTCCGCCCACCGCGCTGCTCAACGCCGTCCGCGTCTCCCCGGCCGACCTGGCGGGCGAGGCGGAGGGGCGCCGCATCGTCCCGGTGGACGTGGTGACGGTGCAGGGACAGACGCACGCCATCGACGTCGCGGTGCCCCTGCTGGGCGGGCGCGGCGTGGTGCACGTGGGCATCGCGCGAGACCACATCGAGAAGAAGGCGGCGCAGCTGCCCCGGGACATGCTGCTGCTGGCGATGCTCCTGGTGGCCGCCAGCATCGCGGTGGCGGCGGTGTTCGTGCGCACCATCGTCCGGCCGCTGCGCGAGCTCACCGACGTGGCCGCCCACATCGTCGAGTCGGGGGACCTCACCCGCCCCATCCACGTGACGAGCGGGGATGAGGTGGGGCGGCTGGCCCGCAGCTTCAGCCAGGTGGTGGAGAAGCTGCGCGAGGTGACGATCAACCTCCAGCAGGCCGCCGAGGCGCTCAAGCAGTCCACCGAGCACCTCAACTCCTCCTCCGCGGAGCAGGCGCAGACCGTGTCCCGCCAGGCCGCCGCGCTGCAGGAGACGCAGGTGACGGCGCAGGAGATCAAGCAGACGTCCCTGCTGGCCTCGCAGAAGGCCGCCACGGTGCTCTCCGTGGCCGAGCGCGCGGACGAGCTGGCCCGCAACGGCGAGACGGCCATCGAGATGAGCCTCGCGGGGCTCAACGACATCCGCCAGCAGGTGGGGGAGATTGCCCAGAAGATCGTCGAGCTGGGCGAGCGCACCCAGCAGATCGGCGGCATCACCCAGACGGTGAAGGACCTGGCGGACCAGTCCAACATGCTGGCGCTCAACGCCGCCATCGAGGCCGTGCGCTCCGGCGAGCACGGCAAGGGCTTCGGCGTGGTGGCGCGCGAAATCCGCGCCCTGGCGGACCAGTCCATCCAGGCCACCAGCCGCGTGCGCGAGCTGCTCGACGACATCGCCTCCTCGGTGGCCGCCGCCGTGCGCATCACCGAGCGCGGCGCCGAGCGCATGGAGTCGGGCCTGGCGCAGGTGCGCACCTCCGGGCAGAACCTGAAGGAGCTGTCCAACATCGTCCAGGACAACGCCTCGGCCGTGCGGCAGATCGCCGCGGCGGTGAACCAGCAGAACGTGGGCATCAGCCAGATCACCCAGGCCGTCAACGAGCTGTCGAAGATGATGGACGAGACGGTGGCGCGCATCGGCTCCACCGGCGAGGCCGCCACCACGCTGCAGATCATCTCCGAGCAGCTCAGCAGCGCGGTGAAGAGCTACCGCGTCGAGTAGCGCGCCCGCCTGTCCCAGGCGTGAGACACACTCGTCTCGAGCTGTCCCATGTCGGCATCGCTCAGCACGTCCACTCGTGGCAGCGGCGGCAGGGCCCGCCGCGACGGCGGCGTCGAGAAGACGGAGCGGGGCGAGCTGTGCGCCACGGACATGGCGGGGGCCCTCATGCTGAACGGCAAGTGGGCGGCCATGCTTCTGACTGGAGCGGGGGGAACCTGCGGAAGCTCAACGAGATGAGCAGGCGCGCCTGCGCGGCTTGCCCAGGCCCGGCTCAGGGGTTCACGACGCGACCGAGGAAGAGCACGCTCTTCGTCTCCACGTCCTCGATGAGGAAGAGGAAGGGCCGGTCCACGACGAACTGGGGCGGTATGGAGACGGGGCCCGTGACGACTCCCGTGGCCGCCGCCGCCTCGGTGCCCTCTTCATCCACGGCCACGAAGGCCTGATGCTGCGCGGCGGTGACCTTCAGGGCCACCTGGCGCGACACGCCCGACAGATCGGCCTTGTCGCTGAAGACATCCACCATGCCGAGCGCCCGCAGCGGCTCGACGAGAGGGAACTCCTGCTTCACCTCGAACTTGGGGAAGCCCAGGTCCACGTACCGGGGCTGCATGCCTGCCCGGATGCCATCCAGGAACTCCGCCGACAGGCGGGACTCGATGTCCGCGAACCTGCCCGCGTGCGGAACGATGACGACCATCCGGAAGGCCCGGCCCACGTACGGGAGCGCGACCGCGTCGAAGCCCGCCCCCTCCACCATCTCGAAGCCCGCCGAGATGCGCATCATCTCCACGGACCGAGTGCCTCCCCCCAGCGTCTGGAAGGGAGTGCTCGCGGTGTTCTGCTTGAGGAAGGGCGCTCTCCATGCGCCCTTGAAGTAGAGCGCGTTGGTGAGCACCAGGCGCGACTCGCGCGTCACCGTGCCCTCCGGGAGCAGGTTCTCGATGCGGTCCGCCGTCTGGTCCTCGACCCATGCGTTGATGCGCTCGCGGACGGAGTCGGCTTCGTTCGCGAAGTCCACCACACGGACTCCGGCGCCGTAGTGCGTGGCGAGCACGTCCAGGTACGCGGGCTCGAACTCCATCCCCTTCTGACCCCAGGAGCTGTTCACCAGGCGGAACGTGGGCGCGGTGCCCTCATCGCCTCGCGTGACGCCCGCGTGGGCGTTGAGCGCCAGGTCCAGCGCGTTCAGGGCCGGGTGGAGGCGCTCCTGGGACAGGGTGAATCGCAGCGTCTGCGCCATCTGCGCCTCGGTGCTGCCGCGGGCTCCCGGGTACAACATCGCGAAGGCCTGGGTGATGCTGAACGGTGAGAAGAAGAGGTTCTCTCCCGGCCTGGCGATCTTCCGGTACACGTCGACGCCGAAGTCGGTGTTGCTGGAGACGAGCGCGGTGAAGTCCTGCGGGGCTACACCGGGCTCGGAGATGCGTGCCTTCTCCGAAGCGACGAGCTCTCCCGGAGGCTCGACCTTCTCTGGCTCCAGGGGTTCAGACGAAGAGCAGCCCGCGAGCATCAACACGGCGGCGCCCAGGGGGGCCAGCCAACGGTGAGGTGAAGTCATGTCGTCCTCCTCGAATCGAGTTTGCACGGCCAGAAAGCAAGGCGCGTGCGAGCTTCGGGAGTGAGGGACTTCAAGGGCTTGGAGCGTTCTGTCCCAGTGGCAGCCCTCGGATTTTCGAGGCCAGCTCGACGGAGGCGCACCGCGGCTGCGTGCACCTCCGTCCTCCAGGTGATGGCCGAGAGTCCGGGGCGCGTCTTCACCCGCGAGCGGCTCTTGGATCTGGCCAGGGGAGACTCGGAGGAGGCGTTCGACCGCTCCATCGACGTGCACGTGTTTCGGCTGCGCCAGAAGCTCAGGGACAACCCACGCCGCCCGCGGCTGCTCAAGACCGTGCGGGGCGTGGGCTATGCGCTGGTGGCCGAGGCGGACGCCTGAGCGTCCTGTCCCTCGGCCTTCCACCCTGTCAGCCGAGCCGGGCGAGGAGCTTGTCGAGCGCCGCGTAGCTCTGGTTGAGGCCCTGCTCCATGTCCGACTGCAGCATCCCGTCACGCTCCTGGGTGGTGTGGAACAGCGACACGGTGACGATCTTCGTGCGGCCGTCGCCGAGATCCTCGAGGGTCATGGTCTCGACCACCACGTGGCCCGGCATGCCATCCCACTCGAACGTCTGCACGACGCGCTCCGGGGGCGTCACCTCGCGGTAGCGGCCCTCGAAGCCATGCACACCGTCGGAGGCGTGCTCGACGAACCGCCAGTGGCCGCCTCGCTTCACCTCCATGCGCTCGATGACGAGCTTGTTGCCGCGTCCCCACCACTGCGCGACCAGCTCCGGGTCCGTCAGCGCCCGCCATACGCGCTCGCGGGGAGCGTTGAAGATGCGCTCGATGCGGATCTCCCGATCCGAGGGGGTGGTCACCTTGGAGGCACCGGAGAGCTCTTTGGCAGGCATCATGACGTGACTTCCTTTCGTGTGCTCGAGGAACTCCCCGAGCTGGTGGAGGCGGTCTTCCAGCAGCCGCCGGTACTTCACGCGCATGGCGGGCGTCATGCGCTTCATGGCGCTCGCTCGTAGGGGGCCGAGTGGTGCTCGTGGACGATCGTCCACTCGCCGTCCACCTTGCGCAGGCCCACGGTCAGGCGTACGCGCCCCGGACTCGCTTCCGTGGCGCCTCGGACGAGCAGGATCGCGTGCGCGAAGGCCACATCGGCTCCCGCGGTGATGTGGAGCTCGGTGAGGTCGAACTGGCCGGTCTCCCCGATGTACTCGAAGAAGGGAGGCCACGAGCCCTCGTAGCCTCGAATGCCTAGCACCTGGGTCGGCGGCGGGACGTCGAAGTACACGAAGTCCTTCGCATGGTGCGCGACGACGCCCTCCAGGTCGTGACTGCGCACCGCGTGCGCCCACGCCTCGATGCGCTCGCGGACCTTCGCCTCCTCGGTGGAGCCGGTCGATGACCTGGCGGGCCGTTTCCTCGAGGTACTCATGACGCAGAGTCCTTCGTGCGCTCGAGGAATGCGCCCAGCCGGTCGAGGCGGGCCTCCAGCATCTGCCGGTATTTGTTGATCCAGGCCGTCTCGTCATCGAGTCGACGGGGCCCGAGCCTGCAGCGCCGGACGCGGCCGATCTTCTCGGTGGTGACGAGCCCCGCCTCTTCGAGGAGCTGCACGTGCTTCTTCATCCCGGTCAGCGTCATCCCGAAGCCCTCGGCGAGCTCGGTGATGGACGCGTCCTCGCGCCCGAGGCGCTCGAGGATGCCGCGCCGGGTCGGGTCCGACAGGGCCGCGAAGGAGGTATCGAGACACTGAACCATATGGTTCAGCTTAGGCACGAAGACTCGGATGTCAACTCCTCCCGCCGAAAAGACGAAGGGCCCGGAATCTTGCGATCCCAGGCCCTTCTCTTCGTGCGGACTGTGCGGCGGACTACGCCGTGGCCACGGCGTGGGGCTCGGGCTTGAGCTTGAGGACGTCGCCCTCCACGTCGAAGCGGGCGATGCCACCGTTCTTCAGCTCGCCGAACAGCAGCGCCTCGGCCAGGGGCTTCTTCAGGCTGTTGTCCACCAGCCGAGCCATGGGGCGCGCGCCGAAGGCCGGATCGTACCCGTGCTCGGCCAGCCAGGCCTTCGCCCGCGCCGTCAGCTCCAGCTTCACGTTCTTCTCCAGCAGCATCTTCTGGAGCAGGCCCACTTCCTTGTCCACCACCTTGAGGATGACCTCGGGCGACAGACCGCTGAAGAGGATCCACCCGTCCAGCCGGTTGCGGAACTCCGGCGTGAAGGTGCGCTCGATGGACTTCTTCGCCCTCGACGCATCCGCCGGCGCCTGGATGTCCCCAAAGCCGATGGCCTTGGTGCTCATCTCCCGGGCGCCCGCGTTCGTCGTCAGGATGAGGATGATGTTGCGGAAGTCCGCCTTGCGACCGTTGTTGTCCGTCAGCGTCGCATGGTCCATCACCTGGAGCAGGATGTTGAAGAGGTCCGGGTGGGCCTTCTCGATCTCGTCCAGCACCAGCACCGCGTAGGGGTGCTTGCGGATGGCGTCCGTGAGGAGCCCTCCCTGGTCGAAGCCCACGTACCCTGGAGGCGCGCCGATGAGCCGGCTCACCGTGTGCTTCTCCGAGTACTCGCTCATGTCGAAGCGCAGGAACTCCACGCCCAGCACCGCGGCCAGCTGCTTGGCCAGCTCCGTCTTGCCCACGCCCGTCGGGCCCGAGAACAGGAAGCTGCCAATCGGCTTCTCCGGCGAGCGCAGGCCGGAGCGCGCCAGCTTGATGGTGCTGGTGAGGTTCTTGATGGCCTCGTCCTGCCCGAAGATGACGCCCTGCAGCTCCTTCTCCAGGTTCTGCAGCTGCACGCCCTCCTGCGCCGACACGCTCTTGGCGGGGATGCGCGCCATCTTCGCCACCACCGTCTCCACGTCCGCCATCGTCACCTTGCCGGTGCGCTGGCCCTCGGGCTTGAGCTTCTCCGCCGCGCCCGTCTCGTCGATGACGTCGATGGCCTTGTCCGGCAGGAACCGGTCATTGATGTGCTTGGCGGACAGCTCCGCCGCCGCGCGGATGGCGTCCGTGTCGTACGTCACGCCGTGGTGCGCCTCGTAGCGGCTCTTGAGCCCCTCCAGGATGAGGACGGTGTCCTCCACGGAGGGCTCCGGCACCTCGATCTTCTGGAAGCGCCGGGACAGCGCCCTGTCCCGCTCGAACGACGCCTTGAACTCCTGGTACGTCGTCGAGCCGATGCAGCGCAGCCGCCCGTTGGCCAGCGCCGGCTTCAGGATGTTGGACGCATCCATCGAGCCGCCGCTGGTGGCCCCCGCGCCGACGATGGTGTGGATCTCGTCGATGAAGAGGATGGCGTTGGGGTGGTCCTGCAGCTCCTTGAGCACGCCCTTGAGCCGCTCCTCGAACTGGCCGCGGAACTTGGTGCCCGCCAGCAGCGCGCCCATGTCCAGCGAGTACACCGTGGCGCCCTTGAGCACGTCCGGCACCCGGCCCTCGGTGATGTGCAGCGCCAGGCCCTCGGCGATGGCCGTCTTGCCCACGCCCGTCTCGCCCACGTAGAGCGGGTTGTTCTTGCGCCGGCGGCACAGCACCTGGATGGTGCGCTCCAGCTCCTTCTCGCGGCCGATCAGCGGATCGATGCGGCCCGCCTTGGCCTCCTTGTTGAGCTCGGTGGTGTACGCCTCCAGCGGGCTCTTGCGCGGAGACTCCCCGTCCTCATCCTCCCCGGCCGGCACGCCCTTGGGCTCGCCGCCCTCGGACGGCGAGCCGTCCTTGGAGATGCCATGGGAGATGTAGTTGAGCAGGTCCAGCCGGGTGACGCCCTCCTGCTGGAGCAGGTACAGCGCGTGGCTCTCCTCCTCGCGGAAGATGGCCACCAGCACGTCTCCGCCGTCGATGACCTTCTGCTCGGCCGACAGCGCGTGCATGGCCGCGCGGTGGAGCACGCGCTCCACGCCGATGGTCTGCTGGGGCTCGGCCTCCGCGTCCTCGGGCAGGCGCTCGACCGTCTCCTCCAGGAAGGTCTCCAACCGCTCCTGGAGGCGCTTGACGTTGGCCCCACACGCCTTGAGCACCTCACGCGTACGCGTGTCCTTGGTGAGCGCGAGCAGCAGGTGCTCGAGCGTCAGGTACTCGTGCCGCATCTTCCGCGCCTCTTCGAGGGCGTTGCGGAAGCTCGTCTGCAACTCCTTGGCAATCAGTGGTCCAGCCACGGGTCAACCTTCCTCTGGTTCCATCGAGAGGCGCAGCGGGAACCCATTGTCCTTCGCCGCGGCCTCCACAATCTTGATCTTCGTCTCTGCGACTTCATAGGTATAAACGCCCGCTACGCCGATGCCGTTGTAATGAACGTGGAGCATGATCTGCACGGCATCCGTCTCGGACTTGTGGAAGACCTCCTTGAGGACGGCCACCACGAACTCCCGAGTGGTGTAGTTGTCGTTGTGCAGGAGCACCTTGTAGAGCTTGGGCTTCTTGAGCTTCTTCTCCGGCTTGGTCTCTGTGACGACGTTCTCGTCGTTTTCGAACTTCTGGGCCATGGGCTCTCTCTAAGATGCTGAAGCGAGGCGAGCGCTTCAGCCCTCCTCCTTGAAACCAGTCTCCGCCTGCCACCGAGGCAGGCCGGCGCGAACGGCGGCCTGCTCCTGGAGCAGGAAGGCACGCACTGCCCGGTCGAGTCCAGGGTGAAGGAGCAGGTGCGCGCTGTAGGTGAGCTGGGGCTCGAAGCCCCGCGTCAGCTTGTGCTCCCCCCCGGCCCCGGGCTCGAAGCGCTTCAGGCCCTGGCGGATGGCCTCCTGCAGCGGGTGGTAGAGGCAGACGTTGAAGTGCAGGAAGGCGTGCTCCTCGAAGCAGCCCCAATAGCGTCCATAGAGGACGTCCGGGCCGGCGAAGTTGAACGCTCCAGCGATGCGCCGTCCTCCCCGCCGGGCCTCGACGAACTCGCAGCGGTGCCGGAAGCTGGCGAGCATCCGAGCGAAGAAGGCCGGGGTGAGGAACCGCCGCCCCCACGGATACTTGTCCACCGTGGAGGCGTAGAGGCGGAAGAGCTCCTCGGAGTCCAACTCCGCCAGCTCGTCGCCGCGCAGCGTGCGCACGGTGATGCCCTGCTGCTCCGCGGCGCGCAGCTCCCGCCGCAGCTGGGTGCGCCGCTTGGAGTGGAAGCGGCCGAGGAAGTCCTCCAGCGTGCGGTAGCCCGTGTTGCGCCACTGGTACTGAACGCCCAGGCGCAGCGCGAAGCCCGCGGCCTCCAGTCCCGCCGCCTCGGCCTCGGTGTGGAACAGGACGTGGATGCCGGAGACGCCCTCGGCGCGGGCGTACTCCAGCGCGGCGGCGTACAGCTCCGCCTCCCGCGCGGCCCGGTCCTCTCCGGGCGCCACGAGCACGCGGCGGCCGGTGGCCGGGGTGAAGGGCACGGCCAGCACCAGCTTCGGGTAGTAGCGCAGCCCCACGCGTCCGGCGGCCGTGGCCCACGCCCCGTCGAAGACGAACTCGCCGTCGCTGTCGTCCCGCAGGTACGCGGGCGCGGCGGCCACCAGGCGCGCTCCCCGCCACAGCGTCAGGTGGCGCGGGTGCCAGCCGCGCTCGGGCACGGCGCTCCCGCTCTCCTCCAGCGCGCAGAGGAAGTCCCACTCCAGGAAGGGCACCGCCGCCTCATCGAGCAGCCCATCCCAGGCCCCGCGAGGGAGCTCGGTGATGGAGCGATGGACGCGCAGCGTCAAAGGCAGGGGGCTGGACATCGGGCACGCGGAATCGAAAGCGAGCCTATAACGACTGGGGTGGGCGCTCGCCAGGAACGGGGCCAGTCGCCTACCAGCGCAGGAAGAGCCGGTAGCCTTCCGCGGTGCGCTCTTCCACCGAGACGATGGGCTTGACGTGCGCGCGCTCCAGGCCGACCTCGAGGGCTCCCGCCAGGAACTCCGGGCGGTTGTAGATGTCCCCGAAGTAGATGCGCCGCGCCGTCTCTCCGGCCGGCATGATGCGCACCTCCATCTCGCCGCGGCCCATCATCGCGCAGTAGCGCGGCAGGCGCTCCACCACGCGGGCCGGGCCGATCATCGGCATGGCCACCGCCACCACCTTGCCCACCAGCGTCTCCAGGAAGCCGTCCACCAGCTTGCGGCCCAGCAGCCGGTACGCCTCCTCGTCGCTCAGGTGGCCATAGACTTCCTGGCGGGCGGCGTTGACGCAGCGCTGGTAGGTGAGCACCGAGTAGCTCACCTCGGGCTTCTTGATGTCGTACCCGTAGGACAGGAGCCGCTCCGCCAGCTTCCCCTCGGCCTTGAGGCCGCGCACGAAGAGCCCCTCCATGACGCTGACCGGGATGCGCGGCAGCGCTCGGGGCTCGGAGGCAGGGCGGGTGGGCAGCTTCGGCTCCATAAAGTCCTTGGACGGGCCGTCATACACCGATCTCCGCGTCTCGCACTACATCCTGGCCGCCGGATGTGCCCCACTGGACCGGCCGCCGGGGGAAAGTGGGGGACGGGGAGCGGCTCGTTTGCCTCCCTGGGCTCCGTGTTGCTATGGGGCCGCGGGCGCCTTAGGAGAAGGTGAACAGGAGATTCCGAATGTCGGTGAACATCCAGCTCGAGTGGACCCCGAACCCCAGCACCCTGAAGTACGTGGTGGACCGGCGCCTGCTCTCCAGCGGGGCGGTGAACTTCACCAACCGCGAGGATGCGGAGAAGAAGTCCCCCCTGGCCCTCAAGCTGATGGACGTCAAGGGCGTCACCGCGGTGATGGTGGGCCTCAACTTCGTCACGGTGACCAAGGGCGACGAGGGCGAGTGGGACGAGCTCAATGACGCGGTGATGGCCACGCTGGACTCGCACCTGGGCGCCAACGAGCCCGTGGTGGACGAGGAGGCGCTGAAGGCGTCGCGCGCGGCCTCGGGCGTCGTCGAGGGCTCGGTGGAGCAGCGCATCCGCGACATCCTGGACGCGGAGATCCGCCCGGCGGTGGCGCAGGACGGCGGGGACATCACCCTGGACCGCTTCGAGAGCGGCATCGTCTACCTGCATATGCAGGGGTCCTGCTCGGGCTGCCCGTCCTCCACGGCGACGCTGAAGATGGGCATCGAGGGCCGCCTCCGGGAGCTCATCCCCGAGGTGACCGAGGTGGTGTCCGTCTGAGGCGCAACGTCAAGGCCCCGCAGGTCCGGCGCGAGCTGCTGCCGGATCAGTCTCCGGCGCTCCTGCGTGAGCTGCACCTGCTCACGCGCGAGGGGAACCTCAACGCGGATGCCCTGCGCAAGCTCAAGCAGGTCAACCACCTCATGGGGCTGCTGCGGCCGGCGATGGAGGACCTCCTGGCGCGCCACCCCGCGCCGGTGGTGGTGGACGCGGGCAGCGGCAACGCGTACCTGGGCTTCATCCTCTACGAGCTGTTCCTCAAGGACGCGCCGCCCGGCAAGGACGCCGCGGCGGGCACCCTGCTGTCCATCGAGGGCCGCCCGGAGCTGACCGAGCGCGCGAAGGAGCGGGCGCAGCGCCTGGGCTTCACGCGGATGCGGTTCCAGACGGCGCACCTGGAGTCGGCCACCTGGCCGGAGCGCATCCACCTGCTCACCGCGCTGCACGCGTGCGACACGGCCACGGATGACGCGCTGGCGGCGGCCATCCAGCACGGGGCGGACCACGTGGCGGTGGTGCCGTGCTGCCAGGCGGAGGTGGCCGCGCAGCTCAAGGGCCAGCGGGCGGAGGTGGACACCTCGCTGGGCATGCTCTTCCAGCACCCGTGGCACCGGCGCGAGTTCGGCTCGCACCTCACCAACGTGATTCGCGCCATGACGCTGGAGGCGTTCGGCTACCAGGTGACGGTGACGGAGCTGACGGGGTGGGAGCACTCGCTGAAGAACGAGCTCATCCTCGGGCGGCGCGTGCACAAGGAGAACCGCCCGGCGCGCGCGAAGCTGGAGGCGCTGCTGGGCTCCTTCGGCGTGCAGCCGAAGCTGGCGCGGGTGCTGGGCGTGGAGCCCGCGGGCGCTACCCGTACGTCTCCCGCTTGATGCGCTTGTCCTCCACGCCCACGGTGTGGAGGTGGCCGAGCACCGTCTCCATGAAGCGGGGCGTGGCCGGGGTGCGCGTCTCCAGGGCCTTCTTCCTGTCCCAGGGCGTGATGGCCGGGCCGCACGCGTAGACCAGGCACGTCTGCCGGTCCGGGATGAGCTCCTCGAGCAGCGCCTGGTTGATGCGGCCCTTGCGCACCTTGGGGCCGAAGCGGGACTCGTCCGTCTCCCGGGTGAGGGTGTGCACCACGCGCACGGTGTCCGGGTTGGCCGCCTCCAGCTTCTCCAACTCCTCGCGGAACAGGATGTCCGCCCACGTCTTGTTGGAGCAGATGAGCGTGTGGCGCAGCTTCAGCCCGCGGTGCAGCGTGTCCTTGAGGATGGCGAAGTTGGGCACCGCGCCGGAGCCCGCCACGATGTGGACGAGGTGGTCGGTGCGCTCGCGCACGTCATCCGGCAGGGTGTACGGCCCCATGAAGCCCTGGACCTTGATGCGGGCGCCCGTCAGCCGGCCGTGGATGAGGTAGGGCGCGAGCAGCGCCGGGTACTTCGTGATGCCGGCGATGAACTCCTCGTCCTTCACGGTGATGGCCACCTGGGGCTCGTGGGGCGCGGAGGACATCGAGTACGAGCGGAACAGCTCCCGCCGGCCCTTCTGCTCCTGCAGGAACGCGGCGAGGCAGCGCAGGGCCGGGAACTGGTGCGGATCGACGTTGATGAACTGGCCGGCCTTGTACTCCACCGGCGCGCCCCCGAAGTCCAGGAAGAGGGTGGCGGTGTCGTGGGTCTCCTTGCGGACCTCGGTGACGGTGACCTCGTACTCCACGGGCTTCTTGCGAAGGGGGGCAGCGGCGGCGGGCGTCTCGGCGGTGCTCATGGGCCCTCCCCTTAACGCAAAAGCGGGGCGTTCGCCGATAGGGATTGCGGCCGCGAGCCGGGCGCCCACAATGGGCCGCGCGTGACGAGCATCCGAAACAAGGAGCACCTCTTCGCCGTGGCCCCTCCCGGGCTGGAGCCCGCGCTGGAGGCGGAGGCCGCGGCGCTGGGCCTGGCGCCCCGGCGCGTCGAGGGCGGCGTGGAGCTGGAGGGGCCGCCCGGGTTGCACCAGGAGGCCAACCTTCGCCTGCGCACCGCCAGCCGGGTGCTGCTGCGCCTGGGCAGCTTCCGCGCGCCGGACGTGGGCGCGCTGACGCAGGGGCTCGCGAGGCTGGACCTGACCGGGGTGTGGAATGGGAAGGAGACGCCCAGCCTGTCCGTGGCGGCGCATGGCTCGCGGGTGCAGGCCAGCGCGGTGCCCTCGGCGGCGGCGCGGGCCTTGCGGCTCCCCAGCGTGGGCAAGGCGGGAGCGCTGGACGAGGAGGGGACCCAGGGCCTCACGCTGCTGATCCGGCTGGAAGGCGCCGAGTGCACCGTCAGCGCGGACACCAGCGGCGAGCCGCTCCACCGCCGGGGCTACCGGCAGGAGATCGGCCGCGCCCCGCTGCGAGAGACGCTCGCGGCGGGCATCCTGCAGCTCGCGGGCTACGACGGGGTGGAGCCGCTGGTGGATCCGATGTGCGGCTCGGGGACGTTCCTCATCGAGGGTGCATGGATGTCCATGCGCCGGGCGCCCGGGCTGGAGCGCCGCTTCGCCTTCGAGCAGTTCCCCCGCTTCGATGCGGCCGCGTGGGCGGACCGTCAGGCCCGGGCGAGGGCCGAGGCGCTGCCGGCTCCGCGCGCCGCCCTGCATGGCTTCGACATCAACGCGGGGGCGCTCGGCACGGCGAGGCGCAATGCGCGGCGGGCCGGGCTGACGCTGACGCTGGAGCGGCGGGACGTGAAGGTGCTCGAGGCGCCCGGGACGGCGAGAGGGCTGGTGGTGGCCAACCCGCCCTATGGGAAGCGCGTGGGTGAAGGAGGTGACCTGCCGGCGCTCTACCGGGCGCTGGGAGCCACCTTGCGGCGGGCCTTCCAGGGGTGGCGGGCGGCGCTGCTCGTCCCCGATGAGGAGCCGCTCGTTCGCGAGCTGGGACTGCGGGACGTCCGGACCCTGCGCGTGCGCAACGGAGGCCTCCGCTGCCGGCTCCTGCTGTCTCCGCCGATCGCTCCGTAAGCCCTGGAGGTTCCAGGGAGATGGGGGCGGCGCGACGCTTTCTTCGCGGGCGCGGCGCAACTCCTGCGCACATGCGCAGGGAATGTAGGGGCAACCCCCCATGGCTTCCGACAAGGTAGTCGTCGGAGAGGAGCCGCCCATGCTGTCGTCCGTCTCCCGTCGCGTTGCCTCGAACCTGGTTCCGTCCCTGGCGTCGCGAGTTCACTCAGCGTTCGAGGGACTCCGGGAGCAGGAGCTCGAAGCGCGCTCCTCCTCCGGCGCGCTCGCGCACGCCCACGGTGCCGCCATGCGCGAGCGCCACGCGGCGCACCACGGCCAGTCCCAGGCCCGCCCCCGTGGCGCGGCTGGTGAAGAAGGGCTCGAAGACGCGCTGGGAGTCCACGCCCGACAGCCCCGTTCCCTGGTCCTCCACCACGACGGAGATGCCTCCGGGCACGCGCCCCAGCGTCAGCCGCACCTTTCCTCCCGAGGGAGAGGAGCGCAGCGCGTAGCGCAGGAGGTTGGACAGCGCCAGCTGCAGCAGCGTCTCGTCGGCCTGGATCAGCGGCAGCCCTGGCTCCTCGGCGATCTCGATGTTGGCCTGGGTGGACTCGGTGACGGACTGCAGCAGCTCCACCGAGCTTCGAGCCAGCTCGCCCAGGTGCAGGGGCCGGGGGCGCACCTCGAAGGGGCGGACCACGTCCAGCAGATCCCTCACGAGATCCTCCAGCCGCGTCACCTCTTCCTCCAGCATCGTCACGGCGCTGACGCCGATGGGGCTGAGCTGTGGCTCGCGCTTGAGCACGGTGGCCACGTTGAGGATGGCTCCCAGCGGGTTGCGCACCTCGTGGGCCACCACGCCGGCGGCCTCGCCCAGCACCGTGAGCCGCTCCTGCTCCACCAGATCTCCCTGGAGCCGTGACAGCTCGGCCAGGCGGTGGGCGGCCTGGTGGTGGTGGCGCACGTTCTCCAGCGCGCTGCCCACGATGCTGGCGAACAGCTCCAGCGTGCTCGCGCTCGGGGGCGTCAGCGCCTCGCCCTGCACCGCCAGGATGCCGTAGGCCGTGCCGCCGATGAAGATGGGCGCATCCAGGGCGCGCGCGTTGGGGAAGGCGCGCTTGAGGAACGCGGCCATCTCCGGGGGGTGGACGCGCTCCATGGCGCGGTGGATGTCCTGGGTGTAGGCCGCCTTGCGCTCGGTGAGCACATCCTCGAGGTGGGGCATCTGGCTGCGAGGGATGCGCAGCTCCTTGATGGAGCGCCCATAGACCTTCTCACCGAAGGCGAGGGCCTCCGGGGACTGCCGCATGGGGCCGTGGACGAGCGAGTCTCCGTCCAGGCGCAGCACCGAGACGAAGAAGCCCTGTTGGTGGATGGCCTCCACCGCCATCTCCAGCACGGCCTGCTCGTCCCGACAGTGCATCATCTTCACCGCGCTGGCCACCAGCGCCTCGGTGAGCCGGCGCGCGGTGTCCTCCCGCTCCATGTCGAGCACCACCACCACGTACTCGCCCGGTCGGGCGCCGGGGGTGCTCCGCAGCAGGCACATCCGCTCCCGCCCATCCGCGTCGCGCATGCGCAGCCAGAGCCCGGCCCCCGAGAACTGCTCGCCCTGGAGACGTGCCTCCACGAGCGGCTCCAGCCACGTGCGATCCCGCGGCATGAAGCGGTCGATGAACTCCGTCTGGGTGAGCTGGGACAGCTCCTCCGCGGGGGTGCCCAGCAGCGCCGTCAGCGCCGGATTGGCGTACACCACGCGCTCGTCCCGCACGATGGCGATGGGGACAGGCAGACCCGCGAGCGGCTGGTACCCGGAGGCGTCAGGCACGATGCGCATCCTGGAGTGCTCGCGCTCGGGGCGCAAGCGACCAGCGGGGCCGCGTGCCTGGAGGGCCGTGCGCCAGGAAGGAGGGCTCCCTCCTGGGCCCGCGTGCTCAGGCCTTGGGAGCGTGCGTGCGGACGAACTCCTGGAGGAACGTCTTCTCCTCCGCCCTCAGCCCGGCCAGACCCAGCCCATAGCCCTGGGGCTGCTTGCCATCGTCCAGGGCGTGCTCCCAGATGACGGCGCTGCGCAGCTCGATGGAGCGCTGCGGCTCCTCGAAGTGCAGCCGCAGGTTCACCTTCGTCCCCAGCTTCAGCGGCCGCCGGGTGTTGATGAAGATGCCCCCGGACGTGAGGTTGATCAGCCGGTGGTCGGTGAACATGCCCAGGTTGCGATCGGTGACGTGGATGTCGGCGTGCACCTGATCGTTGTGGGTGCGCATCGTCAGGCCGACGAACTCCTCGCTCGAGTAGGTCGGCGCGGCCACCTGCTTGCGCACCGGCGTCGCCACGGGCGCGGCGGGGTGGAAGGGCGCGGTGGAGCCGGGGGGAACGGCTCGGGCCCCGGGAGGAGCCACCACGGGCGGGGCGCCCCTCACCGGAGCGGGAGTGGCGCCCTTCACGGGAGTGGGCGTGCCGCGAGCCGGGGTGCCCTGGGCGACGGGCCGGGCCTCGGCCTCACGCATCTTCAGCGAGAGGAAGTCGAAGATCTCCTGGGAGGCCCTGCGCAGCTCCTGCGAGGCGTCCGGGGCCAGGTGCTCCGGCGAGAAGCGCTTGGCCATGCGGAAGAAGGCCAGGCGCACCTCGTCCATGCTGGCGCCCGGCTTGAGGCCGAAGACTTCGTGCGGCGTCTTGAGGGCCTGCAGCTCGCGCAGCCGGGCGCGGATCTGCTCCGCCTGCTGCTTGTCGGCGCCAGGCGCGGGCTTCGCCGCGGCGATGATGTCGCGCACCTCCTCGAAGTCCTGGAGGGGGATCCAGGTGTTCCCATCGCGCGAGGCGCGGGTGACGGCCCTGAGGCGTCCGGAGCCGACCAGATCCCTCAACGCCTGGAGGGTGAGCGGGCCCAGGACACGGCCGGCGGTGTCGCCAATCCAGTAGTTCGCCATGGAGTGGCTCTCTCCTACTGATGAGCGAGGGCCTGACGGACGGCCGAGGCGATCTCCAGCGGGTGGAAGGGCTTGCCCACGAAGCCCACCGCACCGGCAGCCAGGGCCTGCTCCACCACGGGCTCGGCGTCCATGCTGCTGATGACGAGCACCCGCGTGCCGGGAGAGGTCTTCTTCATCGCCGCGAGCACCTCGAGGCCGCTGCGCCGGGGCATGAACAGATCCAGGAACATCAGCGCGGGCTGCTCGCGCGCGGCGATGGCCAGCCCCTCCTCGCCGTCCGAGGCCTCGAGCAGCCGCAGCTCGATGCCGGTTTCCGCCAGGGTGTCTTTGAGGATGCGCCGCACGAAGTTGTCATCATCCACGAGGAGAAGGGTCGGAGCGTCGGACATGGGCCCATGATAACCAGGAGAACCGTGTTTTCGGCCAGCGCGCCGAGCGCACGCGTTGGGGCTTTTGCGATATGGAACGTTCCATGCCCATCGACCAGGCCCTTGCCCGTTTTGAGTCCCAGAAGAACGAGTACTTGGAGGATCTGAAGACGCTGGTGCGCATCCCCAGTGTCTCCTTCGACGGCTTTGATCCGGCGCAGGTGCGCAGGAGTGCTGAAGCCACCGCGAAGCTCCTCAAGGACCGTGGTTTTGAAAATGTGCAGCTCCTCGAAATCGAGGGAGCGCACCCATATGTGTTCGGTGAAGTACTCAAGGCACCGGGCAGGCCCACGCTGCTGCTGTACGCGCACCACGACGTGCAGCCTCCGGGGGACGCGAGCGCGTGGAAGAGCAGCCCGTTCGAGCCGGAGCTGCGAGACGGGCGGCTCTACGGGCGCGGGGCGGCGGACGACAAGGCGGGCATCGTGGTGCACACCTCGGCGGTGGATGCATGGCTCAAGGGTGTGGGTTCGCTGCCACTCAACGTGAAGGTGATCATCGAAGGCGAGGAGGAGGTGGGCAGCGATCACCTCACGGCCTTCCTGCAGAAGCACAAGGCGCTGATGCAGGCGGACGCCATCGTGCTGACGGACACGGCCAACTTCGACGTGGGGCTGCCGTCCATCACCACGGCGCTGCGCGGGCTGGTGACGATCGAGGTGGAGGTGCGCGCGCTGAGGCAGGCGGTGCACTCGGGCATGTGGGGCGGGCCGATTCCGGATCCGGTGATGGGGCTGTGCCGGATGCTGGCGACGCTGACGAACCCGGACGGCACCATCGCCATCCCGGGGGTGATGGACCAGGTGAAGCCGCTGACGGAGGCGGAGAAGCAGAGCATCCAGTCACTGCCGGGAGACGACGCGTACTTCCGCCAGCAGGTGGGGCTGCTGCCGGGCGTGCAGATGATGGGCGGGGGGCGGCACCCGTGGGAGACGAACTGGCGGCAGCCGTCCATCTCCATCAACGCCATCCAGGCCAGCAGCCGGAAGGACGCGCGCAACATCGTCTGTGACTCGGCGTGGGCGCGCGTGGGCATCCGCGTGGTGCCGGACATGGACGCGGCGGACGTGCAGAAGAAGCTGGTGGAGCACCTGAAGAAGGTGACGCCGTGGGGGCTGGAGCTGAACATCCGCCAGGATGCGCCCTCGGGCTGGTGGTACACGGACTCCGGGCACCCGGCGTTCCAGGCGGCGTTCCGCGCGCTGAAGAAGGGCTACGGGAAGGATGCGGTGACGATCGGCTGCGGCGGCTCGATTCCGTTCGTGGAGCCGTTCGCCAAGGAGCTGGGCGGGGTGCCGGCGCTGCTGATCGGCGTGGAGGATCCGGCCACCAACGCGCACTCGGAGAACGAGAGCCTGCACGTGGGGGACTGGGAGAAGGCGATCCGCGCGGCCATCCACCTGTACGAGGAGCTGGCGCAGACGCTCGGAAAGCGCTGAGCCGTGAAGGGAGCGGCTGTCGTGGCGGCACGGTGGGGCCACGTCAGCCCATCCGTCACTTCAGCACCGCCGCCGCATCGATGATTTCCACGCCCTGAAGCTGGCCGAGCCAACTGTCGAACCACGGCTTGTGCGAGGCGCCGACGATGGAGAGGACCCGGGCGCCGGGGCGTTCGCGGAAGGTTTCGCGGATGTTGGCGACCATGCGCAGGTTACGGATTTCCCAGCCTGCGACCCACATCTGTGGGTAGCCTTCCGGCGATTTGGCGCGCAGGGCTGGGCGGATGTTGGCCTCAGCGAGCACGCGCAGATGCTCGGGGGTGTTGATGTAGCGGTACAGCGGCAGCAGGTCGGAGGCTTGCGAAAGCTCTTTCTCTCGTTTCACTCGGTTGTTCAGCTCGGCACCGCCCGCGGCCCATGCTGCCTCGATGGATTTGACGAAGGCCTTGATGTCGGAAACGTCCATGCGGTCGCCGGTGTGGTTGTCCACGGCATGGACTCGCTGCAGACCCAGCCGCGCTGCCAGGCGCGCTGCCAGCTGGTAGCTCTCGTTGTTGCGCTTTCCGATCTGCTCCAGCAGCTCCACCAGCGAAGCATTCAGGCTGTCGCCGGGGCGACGCTCGGCCTCGGGCAATTGCAGCCACTGCACATAGGCTGAGGCGGGCTCGTTGGCTGACAGGAACAGCGCGGCCAGGTGCCGGCGTTGCGACGGCGTTGGCTGCGCTGGCCAGGCCTTGAGCGTCTTATCCACTTCCGCCATGGCGGCGGGGACGTCCAGTCCAGTGGCTGCCTGCGCCGCGTCGGGACGAGGGCAGTAATCGGGGCCGTATTTCGCGGGATGGCGCGCGGCGAGATCGCATTCTTCGCCGGGCTCGTCCTCGATGGTGATGATGTCAGGCTTGAACGTCGCCAGCCGATCGAGCACGGCGCTCAGCGAGGCGGGATCGAAGCTGGCTGGCATACCGTTCAGGTGCACGGTGCCCAGCACCAGGACCCGCGACCGCTGCCCCACCATGTCGCGATCGAGTCTCGTCAGATCGATCTGCGCCTTTGCTACGAACGGCAAAGCCACCATCAGTCCCAGGACCCATCTGGTCCAGTTGTTCATGCCGCACTCCTTGATGGGTTGTCATAAGGGCCTAACACAACGTCAGCCATCACGTGAACGGGTTCACGTGTTCTGGTATGACAAATGATTCCAGCGGAGCCACCTTCAGCAGCCTGTCGCTCGACAAGGTGGGCATGGGCTACACGCTGACGCCGAGCACGCTGGTTCCCGTGGCCTGGCCGGTGCCCGAGCTGACAGTGGAGCTGGCGAGGCCGCTCGAGAGCCGCGGTGACTGGTGTATACCTCGCGTCGAACATGACCCTCACAGCCCTCTTGAGTCCCGAACGGCGAGGCGAGCGCGATTTCCTTCTCCAGGTGCCGGACGGATGGCAACAGGGCCGAGGCCTGTTTGGGGGCGTGGTCTTCGGCGTCCTGGTCAACGCGATGCGCGCCTGCGAGCCCGACGCGGGACGCGCGCTACGCTCGTTGACCGCGGAGATCCCCGCGCCGGTCCTGGTGGGTGAGGCGGAGATCCAGGTGAGGGCGCTGCGCATCGGCAACGCCGTCTCCACCTGGACCGCCACGCTGACTCAGCGCGGCGAGGCCTGCGCGCGCGCCACGGGCGTGTTCGGCGGCGCCCGCGTCGCCGACCGGACCTGGTGGCCCGAGCCACCCCCACGGCTGCGCGACTGGGAGGCCGTGGAGGTCATGCCCGTGGAGCCACCCTTCGGGCCCGTCTTCGCGCAGCACTTCGAGTACCGCAACGTGGGGCCGTGGCCCTTCAGCCAGGGGAACGAGCCCAGTGCCGCGGGCTGGCTCCGCCCAAGGCTTTCACCTGACACCATCACTCCGGCCGAGATCGTGGCCTGCGTGGATGCGTGGTGGCCGGCCGCCTTTGCCACCGAGACCGGACCGCGGCCCATGGCGACGGTGTCCTCGACCATCCAGCTGTACTCGCACGCCGCTCCCGTCGACACCGCCGCGCCCTTCTTCCACCGCGCGCGCGCCGTGGCTGCCCAGGACGGGTTCATTCTGGAGACGCGCGAGCTGTGGAGTCTGGCGGGCGAGCTGCTGGCCACGAACCAGCAGACCTTCGTGATCATCAAGTAGCCGTCGCGCAGGAGACCGGCACTTCCGTTCGAGTCGAGCCCCTGTCTGGAGGAGGAGCTGGACTTCGCGCGGCATTTCGTTGAACATGTTCATTGAACGTGTTCAACAAACGCAAGCAGCAGGGTGGAGTCCGAGCCACCCAGAAGGAAGCCACCGGCCAGGCGGTCCTCCAGGCCGCGCGCGCGGAGTTCGAGCGCGTGGGCTTCGAGGCGGCGAACCTGAGGGCCATCGCGGCGCGCGCGGGTGTGTCGGCCGGGACGGTGCTTCACCACTACGGTGACAAGCGGGAGCTGCTGCACGCCGCGCTGTTCGATGACCTCGAGGAGACGTTGGGGCGTGCGCTCGCGGAGCCAGGCACGGGCCCGCTGGAGAAGCAGCTCTCCGCGCTGACTCGCGCCGTGTTCGGCTATTACCAGCGCCGTCCCCAGCTCTCGCGCACCCTGCTCAAGGAGTCGCTCTTCGCGGATGAGCCATGGGCCCAGAAGTTCACCGCCCAGGTCGGCAGGGTTCACGGGGCGCTCGCGCGGATGGCCCAGGAGGCGAGCGCGCGCGGGGAGCTGCGGCCCGACGTGGACGGTGCGCTGTTCGCCGTCGCGTACTTCTCCTTCTTCTACTTCGCCCTCATCGCATGGGTGCAGGGCGCGCATGGCTCACCGGTGGAGCTGGTGGAGCACCTGGTCCGCCAGCACCTCGAGGGCCTGCGTCCGAGTCCCAAGCCGGTCAGGAGGAGGAAGTCATGAGGTCCATGTTCAGAGACGAGCAGGCAAAGGCCGTTCTCCTGCAGTGGTTCGACCGCTTCCGGGAGCGAATCCCAGCACCGACCGAGAGCCGCAGGGTGCCGACTCGGTGGGGGGACACCCATGTCCTCGTGGGAGGACCGGAAGGGGCTCCGCCGGTGGTCGTGCTCCACGGCGCCCTGGCCAGCTCGGCGCACGTGCTGAGGGAGCTGGCGCCACTGCTGGAGCGCTTCCGCGTCCATGCGGTCGACATCCTCGGCCAGTCGGTGAAGAGCGCGGATGTTCAGCCCTCGGTCTCCAACAACGAGTATGGCGAGTGGCTCGCGGAGGTCCTGGAGGGACTCTCGCTGAGGCGCACGCATGTGGTGGGGGTGAGCATGGGGGGCTTCGTCGCCATCCGCCTCGCGGCGTTCGCGCCGGAGCGCATCGACCGGCTCGCCCTCCTCGTCCCGGCGGGCGTGGTGAGCGGCTCGGCCTGGGAAGGGCTCACCAAGGTCGGCCTCCCGATGATGCTCTACCGCATGTCGCCTTCCGCGCGGCGGCTCCAGGCGGTCGTCCGTCACCTCTTCACCACCATGGATGACGACTGGGTGCCGTACATGGGCGACGCCCTGCGCTCATACAACATGAACATCCGCGTGCCTGCGCTCGCCAGGCCCGAGGAGCTCGAGGGCTTGAAGGCGCCCACGCTCGTGTTGGGCGCGGACACCGACGTGAGCTTCCCGGGACAGCGGCTCCTGGCTCGCGCGCCGGAGCTCTTTCCGACGCTCGTGGACCAGGAACTCCTCAAGGAGTGCCGTCACTGCCCACCGACGACGGACACCTTCCGGCGCTGGCTGTCGGACCGCCTCAGCGGCTTCCTGCTCGCGAACTGACAGCCAGCGTCGGTTCCGCTCCCTGGCTCAGGCGGGAGCACCAGCCGTGAACTCCCGCTGTCACCCGTCCTCGCTCCCCGGCGCAGGTGCTCCTTCAGCTCCATGAAGAGGATGTAGGGCACCACTGTCTGCACCTCGGCTGAGCCCCTCTCCCAGGGGTGTGCCCTTGTAGGCAGCGCCAGAGGCTCGCAATGAATGCGCGGGCACCTCCTCCGTCCGAAAGGACAACACGGCAACACGACGGAGGAAGTCGAACATGGACCTCAAGACCGGCATCTTCTCCCTGGCTGTTGGCACGCTGCTCCTCGGCTCCGCTGCTCGCGCGGAGGACACCCACCTCGCCACGGCTCCAGAGGTCCAGACCCAGGCTCTCCGCGGTGGCTCCGAGCACACGTACTCCTGGGGCCAGGAGGGCAGCTCGCAGGCCGCCGTCGCCCCCACCCAGCAGTTCGCGTACAACGGCCAGGACCGGCGCCGGCCGCAGCCTCCGGCTCCCCGGAAGGAGCAGGGCCGCTACGAGCTCAAGCGCGTGCAGCAGTGGGTCCCCGGGCGCTACGAGCAGGTGTGGGTGAAGAAGGACTGCCGGTTCGTCGCTCCCGGCTACTCGTGCCCCGGCAACTACGAGAGGCAGTGGGTGCCCGGCCACTACGAGACGGTGGAGCAGTGGGTGTGGGTCCCCGCCCCGCGTCGTGGGCAGGGCCCGCGCTGGGGCTGAGAGCAGTTCGTAGTGGACACCAGCCGCAACCTATCTCCAGAGCCAGCCGTGACCCGGCGGCGTCAGGGCAGGGTTGGGGGCTCTGACGCCGCCTTCTGGCAGACACCGGTCACGAGCGGAATCGGTCCGTGGCCTCCACGAGCGCGGCGGTGGTGCCCGGCTCATAGGCCGAGTGTCCCGCCCCCGCGATGATCTTCAGCTCCGCCTCCGGCCAGGCCTTGTGCAGCGCCCAGGCGCTCTCGAAGGGACAGGGGATGTCATAGCGGCCCTGGACGATGACGCCCGGGATGTGGCGGATGCGCGGCACGTCGTCCAGGAGCTGGGTGTCGCTCCGCAGGAAGGTGCGGTTGACGAAGTAATGGCACTCGATCCGCGCCATGGCGAGCGCGTAGTCGTCCGAGCCGTAGAGCGCGACGAGGTCCGCGTTGGGGAAGAGGTAGCTGGTGCGGCCCTCCCAGATGCTCCACGCTCGCGCCGCCTCCAGGCGCACCCGCTCATCCCCACCCATCAGCCTCCGGTGGTAGGCGTGCAGCAGATCCCCTCGCTCATTGGGAGGAATGGGCGCGAGGAACTCCTCCCACGCATCCGGGAAGAAGAGGTGCGCGCCGTACTGGTAGAACCAGAGCAGCTCCTGCTGGCGCGTCAGGAAGATGCCCCGCAGCACCAGCTCCGTGACGCGCTCCGGGTGCTTCTGCGCATAGGCGAGCGCGAGCGTGCTGCCCCACGAGCCGCCAAACACCATCCACCGCTCGATGCCCAGGTGGCGGCGCAGCGTCTCCATGTCCTCCACCAGGTGCCAGGTGGTGTTCTCCTCCACGCTCGCGTGCGGCGTGCTCTTGCCGCAGCCGCGCTGGTCGAACAGGACGATTCGGTACGCGGCCGGGTCGAAGAAGCGACGCTGCTTCGGATCCGTGCCTCCTCCAGGTCCCCCGTGGACGAAGAGCACCGGCTTGCCCTTCGGGTTGCCGCTCTCCTCGAAGTAGAGCTCGTGCAGCGCGGACACGCGGAGACGGCCGGTGTTGTAGGGCTCGATGGGGGGATAGAAGGTGCGGAGGGCGGAGGCGGACATGACAGGCTTCCAGGCAAGCGCAGGAGGGCTGGCACCCTACCAGAGCGCCCATGGATGCCAGCCTGCACTTCGTCCAGACGTTGGGGACCCTGCTGTCCCTGCTCGTGGGGATGCGCACCTCATTGGATATGAGGGCGACCGGAACGAGCCAGAGGCCACAGGGGCAGGGGCGTCTTCGGAAGATCTTCCGGGACAACGGGCTGTCCATCGTCATGTTCGGTCTGTTCCTGGTGTTCTGGCTGGGACAGAGCCTGACGGGCCTGCATGCCTACAACGCGGAGCAACGCGAGCACGGCCAGTCACCCATCAGCTACGGTGAGTATGTCCGCTCCGGCGAGTTCATCGAGTCGACGTTCGAGAACTGGGAGAGCGAGTTCCTCCAGATGGGGGCCTTCGTCGTCTTCTCCGCCTTCCTCTTCCAGCGAGGCTCCGGCGAGTCGAAGAACCCCTTGGGCGGGAACGAGGTGGACAAGGATCCACGCAAGGAAGCCCGTCCGGACTCTCCCGGTCCCGTTCACCGGGGAGGACTGGCCCTCAAGCTCTACTCCCACTCGCTCACGTTGGCGCTGTTCGGCCTCTTCCTCTTCTCCTTCGCCCTCCACGCGGTGGGCGGGGTGAAGCTCTTCAACGAGGAGCAGCTCCAGCACGGACAGCCGACGGTGAGCTTCTGGCAGTACGTGTCGGGCTCCCGGTTCTGGTTCGAGTCCTTCCAGAACTGGCAGAGCGAGTTCCTGTCCGTCGGGGTGCTCGTCGTCCTGTCCATCGTCCTGCGCCAGAAGGGCTCTCCCGAGTCGAAGCCCGTGCACGCGCCGCACCGGGAGACGGAGGAGGCCTGACGCGCGCGGCCCTCGAACGGAGTGGCGCGGTGGGCCCGTGGACCCACCGCGCCCACCGAGTCATGTCAGGGGACGTGGCACACCTCCACGAGCTCGGCGATCGCCGACTCCAGAGGCACCTGCCGCTGCGCTCCGCCCCGCTCGCGGAGCTGGATCGAGCGCGCCGCCTGCTCACGCGCACCCACCAGCACGACGAACGGCACTCCCTCCTGGTGCGACTCCAGGATGCGGCGTGACAGCGTCTCGTTCCGCGCGTCCTCGCTCACGCGCAGTCCCGCGGCGCCCAGGCGTGCCCTGACCTCCGAGGCGTAGGCATGCGCGTCCGGCGATACCGGCAGTACCCGCAGCTGCTCCGGCGCGAGCCAGACGGGCAGCGAGCCCTGGTGGTGCTCGAGCAGCAGGCCGAGGAAGCGCTCCATGCTGCCGAAGATGGCCCGGTGCAGCATGGCAGGCCGTCTCCGCGCCCCCCCCGAGTCCACGTAGTGGAGGTCGAAGCGCTCGGGCAGCACGAAGTCGAGCTGGATCGTCCCGCACTGCCACTCGCGGCCGGCCCTGTCCTTCAGGATGAACTCCAGCTTGGGCCCGTAGAACGCGCCCTGGCCGGGTTGCATCCGGCAGTCGAGGCCCTCGCGTCTGGCCGCCTCGAGCAGCGCGGCCTCCGCGCGATCCCAGACTTCGTCGGCTCCCGCGCGCTGGGCGGGGCGACTGCTGAAGGCGACCTGGACGTCCTCGAACCCAAAGTCCCGGTAGAAGACGCGCAGCGAGCGACAGAATGCGGCTACCTCGTCGGCCACCTGCTCCTCCATGCAGAAGATGTGGCCGTCGTCCTGCGTGAACTGTCGCAGGCGGAACAGCCCGTGCAGCGCTCCGGAGGACTCGTTGCGGTGCACCAGTCCGAACTCCGCCAGCCGCACCGGCAGGGCGCGGAAGGAGGGAGCCATGCGCTGGAAGATCTGGATGTGGCCGGGGCAGCTCACGGGCTTCACCGCGAAGAGGCGCTCGCCGTCATCCAGGACGAACATGTCGCCGCGGAAGTTCTGCCAGTGGCCGCTGCTCTCCCAGATGCGCTGGCCGAGGATCTGCGGCGTCCTCACTTCGCGGTAGCCGCCGGCGCTCAGCTCCCGGCGGACGCGCTCCTCGAGGAGCTGGTACAGGATGAACCCGCGGGGGTGCCAGAACACCATGCCGGGGGCCTCCTCCTGCAGGTGGAAGAGGTCCAGGCGGTCGCCCAGGGATCGATGATCGTGTTCGCTCAACATTGCCGTTCTCCGTGTCGGTGGGTGAAGTGCCGGACCGGAGCGGGGTGCTGAAGCGTTGCGCGGAGCGCCCCGTCCGGTGTCCCGGCGGGGCTGCGGTGTCCGCGCGCTCAGCTCACGTGCGCACGACCGCCGGCCCGCCAGTGCGGGTGGTGGTGGTCGTGGTGGTGGTGAGCTGAACGAACTTCATGGCGGACAAGATGAAGCGACGGATGCTTCTTGTCAATCTGACCCCTCAGGGCAGGGGGTCAGACCCCTGGGGGGTAGGAGCCGTGGGGCGTGGCTCCTCCTCGGGCGAGGGGGGAGGGACGCCTCGGCCCGCCTGGGCGACGATCCTCACCTCCGAGCGGTCGTCCAGCGCGAAGCCGTCACCCTTGGGCTCCGTCTCGGTGACCGCGATGACGTCCCCGCGGTGGAGCTTGAAGAAGCGCTCGTTCTTCTCCGTGCGGTGCTTGTCCTGCATCGCCAGGCCCACGCGGCCCTCGGGGCCACAGCCGATGTAGCGCTGGCGCCCCTTGCCCTCGAGCGGCTCGGAGACGATGCGGAAGAGCCGCCCGCGTGGCAGCTCCGGCCAGGCCTCGCCCTTCGGCGCCACCACCAGGTAGCTCATCTTCAGCGATTCCTTGTGCAGCCCCGCGGCCCGCGCCAGCTCCTCCACCACGCGCGGCATCGGCCACGAGCGCTCCGCGTGGCACCAGTCGCTCTCCTTCAGGAGCGCCGGGCAGTTGCCTCGGAACATGCACGGCGCGCGGACGCCGTAGCCCTTGCCCACCAGCACGTCGCGGACCTTGAGCAGGGCGCGCGACGTCTCTCGCAGCGCGGGCTCCATCACCAGCAGGCTGCCGTTCTTCTTCACCTGCGTCAGGAGCTGCTCCAGCAGCGCGGCCCGTGGCGCCGTGACGCCGTCCCCGGTTCCGTACAGCTCGTTGAGCACGTGGCCCATGGTGATGAGATCGAACTGGCCCTCGGGGGGCGCTGCCTTGCGCGTCGGATCCCACTCGCGGGTGGCGAGCGCCTCGCCTGCCTCCGCGGCGAGCGCCCGGGCGAGCGTCAGCGCTGGCTTGCTCCGGTCCGCCGCCGTCACCTCCGCCGCCCCCGCGTCCAGCGCGGCGAAGGCGAGCGGGCCGGGGCCGCTGCCCAGGTCCAGCACCTGCCGGGGGCGGTTGGGCAGCTCCCCGAGCGCCTGACGCGCCTGGGCATAGGACACCGGCCAGTAGAAGAGCAGGTAGGCCCCCAGCAGCCGGGGGTCGTCCATGTACTTCGCGCCCGCGAGCTGCCGCTCCCGGGTGAGGCCGTGGGAGAGCTGCTTCACCCCTGCTCCCACTTCCTTGATTTCCTGGGGCGTCAGCCGGGTCTCCGGCCCGTCTCCCTTGCGGCGGGCCTGTCGCCAGACGGCGATGAGCCGCGGAATCCACCGCTCCAGATCCCTGCTATAGGCGTCCGCCATCGACACTGGCTCCCAACGAAGGGTCGCCTCCAGGAGGCGACCGCGTTAAACCCTGTGCCACATGATTTCCGTCCGAGGCCTGCGCAAGCACTACAAAGTCCACAAGCGCCCGCCCGGCCTCAAGGCCGCCTTCCGTTCGCTCTTCCATCGGAACTACACCACCGTGAAGGCGGTGGACGGCATCTCCTTCGAGATCCGGCCCGGCGAGCGGGTGGGCTTCCTGGGGCCCAACGGCGCGGGCAAGACGACGACGCTCAAGGTGCTCTCCGGGCTGCTGCACCCCTCCGAGGGAGAGGTGACGGTGGACGGCCACGTGCCCCGTCATCGCGAGGACGCCTTCCTCAAGAAGATCATGCTCGTCATGGGGCAGAAGCAGCAGCTCCTGTGGGACCTACCACCGGCGGAGACGTTCGAACTCAACCGCGCCATCTACGACGTGCCCCGCGAGCAGTTCAAGCAGACATTGGATGAGCTGGTGACGTTGCTGGAGCTGGAGGAGCTCATCAACAAGCCCACCCGGCAGCTGTCGCTGGGCGAGCGGATGAAGTGCGAGCTGGCGGCGGCGCTCATCCACCGGCCGAAGCTGCTCTTCATGGACGAGCCCACCATCGGCCTCGACGTGTCGATGCAGGCCACCATGCGCTCCTTCATCAAGGCGTACAACGAGCGGCACGGGGCCACGCTCATCCTCACCAGCCACTACATGGACGACGTGGCGGCGCTGTGCCCCCGCGTCATCGTCATCGACAAGGGGCTGCTCTCCTACGACGGCGGGCTGGACGCGCTGGTGCAGCGGGTGCGGCCGGAGAAGCGGGTGGTGTTCCGACTGGAGCAGCCGGTGGAGGCCTCGCGCCTGGAGCCGCTGGGCCGGGTGGTGTCGCACGAGCCCACCTCGGCGGTGCTCCAGGTGCCTCCGGAGGCGCTGAGCGCCACCATCAGCCGCGCGCTGGCGAGCCTGCCGGTGACGGACCTGACGGTGGAGAACGCGCCGCTCGAGGAGGTGATGAGCGAGCTGTTCTCCGAGAACAAGGCGCGCCGGGTCGCCGCGGCCAGCGAGGTGGGCGCGTGAGCATGCGCACCACCTTCCGCGCCCTGCCCGCGCTGATGCGCGTGGGGTTCGCCGAGGCGCTCGCCTACCGCGCCGAGCTGCTCGTGTGGGTGCTGTCCACCACCATGCCCTTCATCATGATGGCGCTGTGGACGGCGGTGGCTCGGGACGCGCCGGTGGGCACCTACGGGCAGGCGGGCTTCGTCGGCTACTTCCTGGCCACGTTCGTGGTGCGCCAGCTCACCGGGGCGTGGGCGGCCTGGCAGATCAACTACGAGGTGCGCCAGGGCACGCTGGCCATGCGCCTGCTGCGGCCCATCTCTCCGCTGTGGACGTATGCGACGGAGAACCTCGGGGCGGTGCCCATGCGCGTCATGGTCGCGGTGCCCGTGGCCGTCATCTCCGTGCTCCTGGTGGGGCCCCAGGCCGTGCCCCAGCACTGGTGGGGCTGGCCGCTGCTGCTGGTGTCCCTGCTGGGCGGCTGGCTCATCACCTTCCTGGCCAACGTGTGCATCGGGACGATGGCGCTCTACATGGAGAGCAGCCAGAAGGTGATGAACGTCTGGCTGGTGCTGTTCTTCGTCTTCTCCGGCTACATGTTCCCGGTGGCCATCACTCCCCCGTGGATGCACTCGCTCGGCAACTGGCTGCCCTTCCGCTACCAGATCGGCCTGCCGGTGGAGGTGATGACGGGCGTGCACTCGCTGCCCGAGACGCTGAAGCTCATCGGGTGGCAGTGGCTCTGGGCGCTGGTGCTGGGGGCCTTCTCGCTCGCGCTGTGGCGGCGGGGTCTGCGGCGCTTCGCGGCGTATGGAGGGTAGGGGATGGCGAGCCGCTACGTGAGACTGCTCGGCGTGCAGCTGCGGTCGGCCAGCCTGCTGGCCCTGCAGTACCGGGGAGACTTCCTGGTGGAGGGCGTCATCTCCGCCTTCTGGACGCTCACCGCGATGGTGCCGCTCTTCGTCGTCTACGGGGAGCGCCAGGCCATCGCCGGCTGGAGCTTCGCCGAGGCGCTGCTGGTGGTGGGGTGGTTCACGCTGCTGCAGGGCATCCTCGAGGGCGCCATCACGCCCAGCCTCAACAGCGTGGTGGAGCACATCCGCAAGGGCACGCTGGACTTCGTGCTGCTCAAGCCCGCGGACGCGCAGTTCCTGGTGTCCACCACCGGCTTCGAGCCGTGGCGCGCCACCAACGTGCTCACGGGCATCGCCATCTTCGTGTACGCGTTCCACCTGCTGGGGCGGGGGCCGTCCATCCCGGGCCTGTTCGCCTCGCTGGTGCTGCTGGTGACGAGCACGTTGCTGCTCTACTCGATGTGGATCCTCACGGTGAGCGCCGCGTTCTTCGTGGTGAAGGTGGACAACCTCACGTACTTTTTTCAGTCCATCTTCGACGCGGCGCGTTGGCCCTCCGCCGTCTTCAAGGGGCCGCTGGCCTTCGTGTTCACCTTCATCATCCCGCTGGCGCTGATGACGACGTTCCCGGCCGAGGCGATGCTCGGGCGGTTGTCACTCCGGGCGTTGGTGACGGCGGTAGTGGGCTCGTTGGCGTTCGCCTTCATCTCCCGCCGCGTGTGGCTGCGCTCCATCGGGCACTACACGTCCGCCAGTAGCTGAGTCACTACTGCACGGCCGGCCCGCCTTCGGGATAGCCTGCGCGTCCCCCTTCCGGACCGAGGCTCCATGAACTCCGTCGTGCGCATCTGCTGCGTCGCCGCGCTGCTCTCCATCGTCGCCTGCAAGGACGAGGACTCCGACTCCACGCCCGACGCTGGCCCCAACCTGGGGCAGGACGCGGGGCCGGATGGTGGCTCCACCACCGACGGAGGCGCTGACGGCGGAGTCGATGCCTCGCTGGCGTACTGTCAGGCCCTCTGCAGCCACGAGACGGCCTGCAACCCCCAGGACACGTCCGACTTCTGTGACACCGCGGCCTGTACGGCCCGCGCGTCCTTCTACCTCGATGCGGCCCGGTCCGCCCTGCGCGCCTGTCTGTCCGCGAGCTGCAGCGTGGATGAGGACGCGTGCTTCACCCAGACGGCGGACGCGCTGCCCACCCGCAGCGTGGACGAGACCTTCCGCACCCGCTGCACCGCGCGTCAGTCCGCCTGCCCGGCTGATCTCCCCAGCTCGCTGTGCGCCTCCACGAACGTCACCGAGCTGCTTGTCCCGTCCGCCGTCCAGGCCGGCGACGCCTGCCTGTCGAAGCCCTGCGCCGAGGTCTTCGACTGCGTCCTCGAGGCCTGGGGCAGCGCCAAGTAGCGCGGCCCGGGCCACCAGTTAGAGGCGGATCTCCACGTTGCCGAGGATCCGCCTCCCCGACATGCGGTAGTCGAAGGGAAAGTTCCCCGTCCTCACCAGGTAGCTCTCCGCGTCCAGGAGGTTGGTCACCGTGAGCCCCACGGAGGACCACGCGTTGAGCTGCAGGCGCGCGTTCATGTCGAAGCGCACCCAGCCCGCGACGGACTCGGGTCGCGCTTCCGCGAAGGCGGGCGTCAGCCGAGCTCCCTCCCGGTGCTGGACGGGGCCCTGGTAGCGGCCCTGGAGCGCGAGGGTGAAGTGCCGCAGCGAGTAGCTCACTCCCGCCGTGGCCATGTGGGCCGGCGCCCAGGTGAGCTCTCCCCCGGAGAGCCTGTTCCCACTGTCACCATCCGTCTCGGCCAGCAGGTGCACGTAGGTGTAGCTGCCGAAGGCCATCAGCCGGCCTCGTGCTCCCAGCTCCGCCTCCGCCATCAGCTCCAGCTCCAGGCCCGCCGTGTCGCGAGAGAACAGATTGGTCAGCTCGGATTGCTCGTAGCCGATCAGGTTCTCGTAGCGGGAGAGGAAGAGCGTGGTCCGCGAGTTCACGGCGCGGTGGGGCGTCCAGTCCGCGCTGACCTCGAGGGTGCGCACCCGCTCCGGGCGCAGCGTATCGATGTCCGTGTCAGTCATCCAGCTGTTGGTGCTGAAGAGCTCGCTGGGCGCTGGCGCGCGGAACGCCCGGCTGGCCTGCAGCTTGAGGCTCAGGAAGGAGAGGGGGGCGTAGACCAGCGCGAGCCGGGGGCTGAGTTGCTCGTACGAGCGGACGCCCGCGCGAGTCTGCGCGCCATCCGGGTCGCGGTAGCGGAAGAACTTCAGGTCGTTCACCGGTTGCCCGAGGATGCCCTCATAGAAGGGGCCGAGCTCCACAATCGTGTCGGACGGGGGCGAGCCCTCCTCCACGTTGAGCAGATCGGCGTTGCTGTAGTGCGCGTCGTCGCCGCCGTACATGAAGCGGGCGTACTCCACGCCTCCGAGCAGCGTGAGCCGCTCGGCCAGCTCCCCGGAGAGCTGGGCCCGCCCGAAGAGCTCATCCATCCGCGTCTCCAGGCTCTCCGTCACGCCGCCAGGGTAGTACCCCTCCAGCGCGCCGCTCGGATAGAAGCGGATGTGCAGATCGTAGTCGTGCCGCTGGAACTGCAGCGTGTACTCGTGCTGGAGTTCGCTGTCGGGTTTGGAGCGGTACTGCAGGATGGCCAGGTGGCGCCGCTCCCGGAGCGGCTCATCGACGTCCGGCGCTCTGGGACTCGATGAGCGCCTTCTGCTCGTACAGCCGTTGCAGCATCCGCGAGAACGCGGCGGCCAGGGAGCCCATCTCGTCGCGCCGCGTGAGATCCAGCTCCTTCTGGGCGTCATGCTCTCCCTCGGAGATGCGCAGCGCCACCTGGGTGACCTGCCGCAGCGGCCGGACCAGCAGGGTTCCCAGGCCGAAGGCCGCCAGCAGCCCGAAGCCGAAGATGAGCGCGGAGACGGTCGCCGACAGCCGCAGGGTGTGCTGGCTCTCCCGCCGCAGGCCGGCGAGGCTGAAGCCCAGCAGGAGCACCCCGTGCTGTCCCCCGCGCGTCTGGATGTTGACCCGCGCCACCACCTCCTGGCCGAGGATGCGGGCCCCCTCCGCCAGGTCCCGGGGGATGGCCTGGGCGCGCTCCGGGTTCCAGCTGGCCAGCGGCGTGCCGTCCTCCCGCAGCAGCAGTCCGAAGGTGGCCTCCGGAGTGGAGGCGAGCGCCTCGAGGTGGGTCTGGCCGTTGAGCGCATTCCCGAAGTCGAGCGCCGGCTCCGTGGCGCTGGCCAGCAGCCGGGCGATCCCCATGGCCCGGCTGAGCACCCAGTGCTGGGCCTGGGCATCCATGCGCGCGGGAAAGAAGGCGAGGAAGAACAGGGCGAATGCCGCGAAGAGGAGCGCGACGAGGAGGACCAGCCGCGCTCTCAGGGAGAGGTGGCGCAGCCTCATGTTCAGGGCGCTCCCGTGCTCGGCGCGATGAGGCGGGACAGGCTCAGCAGCCCGGCATCGAGATCTGCTCCCTCCGCGCGGGCCGCCTCGAGGTGGACGAGGATGACGGGGCTGTTGCCTTTCCCCTCCAGGCCGATGGCCAGCCCCTGGCTGATCTGCGTCTCGCTCCCGGCGATGGACAGGATCGAGAGCCTTCGCGTCACCTCGGCGATGTTCCGGGACTCGTCCTCCAAACCCTCACAGACATAGAGCGCCACCGCGTGCGTCTGGGAGAGCTCTGTCTGGAGTTGCTGGGGATCATGGAAGCCAATGCGCACCACCCGCAGGGGACGGCCCGCGATGACCCTCCCGCGCGATGCCACCTCCAGCGCGGTGCTGAACTCACGCCCGAGGACCTCCGAGCTCGCATTGCCCTCGCGATGGGTGACCGCCAGGGTGAGGGGAGGCGGCTGGTGCCCCATCCGGCGGTCATAGGCCAGGACTCGCACCAGCATCGAGGCTCGCAAGGTCGCGGGCAGATCGGCCCCGTGATTATTAACGACCGAGCAACTGCAGGAACTGCCTAGAATGCAAGACTATCTCGATTTGCGAAGTAGTGAGCAACCGGGGGCAGGGGCTCTGGCGCATCGATAATAGAGGAATTGGAAGGGGTTACGCGGAGCCAAGGCAGCGCCTCCCTCTGCATGCACTGGGCAAAGCCTTGCGCCGTTCTCATCCTCTTTCCCACCAATCCGCAGGAGGTAGGGATGAGAGGGTGGCGTGTGTTGGGTTTGGTCTGTTCCTTGGCCTGGGGGTGCGGAGGGTCGCCTTCCGCGGAAGGCTTGCAGGAGGACGAGCGCTCGGCGCTCGGCGCCTCGGTCGAGTCCCAGGTCGAGGAGCCTGTCGAGAGCGGAGGGCATCCGAAGCTGGGGACCGCGCGCATGGTGAAGGATCTCTTTCCTCCCATCAGCGGCCCGCCGTGGTGGGGGCCCTACCCAGAGAGCCTCGTGGAGTTTCGGGGCCGGCTCTTCTTCGCCGCCAACTTCGAGGACGGTCGCGGCGAGCTGTGGCGGAGCGATGGCTCCCGCGCGGGCACGGTGCCAGTGCGCAGCTTCCGTCCGCCTCCGGGGACCACCTTCTCCAGTCCGCTGGGGGAGCTGACGCCGCTGGGCTCGCGCCTGTTCTTCGTGGCGAGCGACCCGGCCCATGGCCGCGAGCTGTGGGTGAGTGACGGCAGCGCCGGTGGCACCCAGCTGGTGAAGGACATCGTCACGGGGGTGGGCGATTCGTCGCCCTACAACCTGCAGGCCGTGGGAAATTTCCTGATCTTCTTTCGCTACATAGGGGAAACCCCCACCTCTCCTGCTCGCACCGAGTTGTGGAGGAGTGATGGCACGGCCTCCGGCACGGTGCGTGTTCAGGCTCTGGGGAGCGACACCTATCTGTCGTACGTGCAAACCGTCGTGGGCGACACGCTCTTCTTCGTCCTCACGGATCCGGACCATGGGACCGAGCTGTGGAAGACCGATGGCACTCCCTCCGGAACGATGCTCGTCAAGGACATCGCGCCGGGCCCCGACAGCTCTTATCCGTTCGGCCTGCAGGCTCTGGGCCGATATGTCTATTTCACCGCCACGGAGGCCACCTCCGGCCGCGAGCTGTGGAGGAGCGATGGCACTCCCGAGGGCACCACGCTCGTGGCGGACATGCGGCCGGGCGAGGACAGCTACTTCATCCAGGTGCTCGAGACCGCCGACGACCGGCTGTACTTCACGATGGCGGACCCGTTGGATGGCTCGACGCTGCTGTACCGGCTGAGGAATGGCTCCGAGGGGCCTCGCATCCGGTTCGTCGCCACCCTGCCCAATCCCTCGGATGTTCTGGACTCGTCGACCTTCGTCACCACCTCCGTCGGCGCGGATGGGAGGCTCTTCCTCGCGCTCGCCGTCCATGGCTCCGGCCCGGCCCCGCTCGACGTCCAACTCTGGGTGACCGATGGGACGAACTCCGGGACGAGGATGCTGCACCACCCGCTGAGCCTGTCCGACGAGTTCGGCTCCACGCTCTTCGCCCTGGATGATCGCATCCTCTTCAGCGGCGGCAGTGCCACGACTGGGCTGGAACTCTGGGTGAGCAACGGGAGGAGGCGTGGCACGCGTCTGCTGCGGGATCTCGCGCCCGGAGGCGCCTCCTCGTATCCGCAGCGCTTCACCCGTGTGGGCTCCTCTGTTTTCTTCGTCGCCAACGACGGCGTCCACGGCAACGAGCTCTGGGTCCTGCCGCTCCGGCCTTGACCCGCTCCGCGCGTACGGACGGGCCCGAGCGTGCCGGGAAGGACAGGGCATGCCCTGGAAATCATTGAGCTGAGGGCTGGGTGGGAAACCACCCAGCACAACTTTTTCTCAACCTGCGCGATAAGGCTGACCGAGAAATCAAGCCCGGGGCCCTCGTGTCCAATCGCTTCCCCTTCGTCCTCCTGCGCCTGCTTTTGTGGGGCGTGCTGCTGAGCGCGCCGCTTGCCTCCGCGCAGGAGGTGTCCCAGCGCGTCGTGGCCATCGTCCCGCTAGGTCCGGTGAAGCAGGTGTACCTGGAGCGCGTGGCCCAGGAGATCCAGTCTCGTCTGAACGTCCAGGTGCGCATCGAGCCTCAGCGCGAGCTTCCCCAGGAGGCGTTCTACAAGCCGCGCAAGCGCTGGCGCGCCGAGAAGCTCCTGGAGGCTCTGGACGCCAAGCCGCCCGCTGGGGCCTGGAGGGTGGTGGGCGTGACGGAGGCGGAGATCTCCACCACCAAGGAAGACATCGTCGACTGGGGCATCGCGGGCCTGGCCAGCATGGGCGGGCCCAGCTGCGTGCTCTCCTCCTTCATCTATCAGAAGCACAGCAAGAGCCAGGAGGTGCTGCTGCGCCGCCTGGGCGATCTGACCGTTCACGAGTTCGGCCACACGCTGGGCTTCGATCACTGCGAGCAGAAGGGCTGCGTCATGTCGGACGCCAAGGGCAAGGCCATCAAGTCCGCCGACGAGAGCTCCGGCCAGTACTGCGCGCATTGCCTGAAGCTGCTCTCACCCGAGGAGCGGGCCATGCTCAAGTCGCAACCCTAGGGCACCGCGTCCTCATCCCCCACGCATCACAAGGAGTCCGTATGAGAAACACCTCCACCCTGCTCCTGGCCTCGCTGGCCGTGAGCGCCCTGGGCCTGGCGACGCCGGCGCTCGCGGGCGCGCAGAGGACCACCTATCCCGTCGTGTTCGCGCACGGGATGGCCGGCTTCGACGACATCCTCGGGTACGACTACTGGGGCGACGACTACGGCACATTCGTCGGCGACGCCTGTGACGAGCTGCTTGAGGTCTACTGCAACGGGGACCTGGACAGTCAGCAGAAGGCCTATGTCGCCCAGGTGCCGGCGTTCCAGAGCTCGGAGGTCCGCGGGCTGGACCTGGCCAACGACGTCGAGGGCTTCATGGCCACCGCTGGCGCCCAGTACGTGAACCTGGTGGGGCACTCGCAGGGTGGCATCGACATCCGCAAGGCCGCGCGGGTGCTCTACGAGCGCCGGGGTCGCACGGTGGTCAAGGTGCTGATCAGCGTCTCCTCGCCGCACCGTGGCTCGCCCGTGGCCCAGTACATCCTCAAGCTCGGCCCCGGCGTCACCAGCGTCGTCGACGCGCTGGCCCGCTACTACGGGGACACCATCTACCAGTCGGGCAATGACGGCGTCGCGGGGGCCAAGCAGCTCGTGTACGACGACTTTGATCCCAACGATGGGAAGACCACGGGCATGAAGGCCTTCAACATCGCCTACCCGGTCAGCTCCACCTATGCCGCGCGCTATGCCTCGCTCATCACCGCGCAGCACGGCGGCAACGTGAACCCCGCCCTCTACCTGCTCAAGGAGTTCTTCTTCGACATCGACGGCGACGGCTACTGCCTGGATGACTGCGACAAGGACGGGGCCGGCGGCAAGGGCGACGGCTACCGGGACGAGGACGACGACGACGGCCTGGTGGGCGTCAACTCGCAGCAGATGGGCTACAGGCTGAAGTACACCGACAACGCCTTCACCTTCGACAGCATCGCCAACGACGCGAACGTGGCCAGCGTCACCAGCCTGAACGCCCCCACCTCCGCGCAGATGACCTCCAGCTCCAGCGTCATCATCCAGGACCACCTGGACGTGGTGGGCGTGGGCCCCGACACCTTCGATGAGCCGGAGTTCTACGCGGCCATCCTCCACTACATCGCCCTCAACGACTGACCGCGGCACCCGGGGGCGTCCGGAGGGCCCGCGCAGGTGGGCTTCCCGGGCGCCCTCGCCACGTCGCCTCGGGTATGGCAAGGATGAGGCTGACATGAGCACGCGGACCAAGATGATGCTGGGCGGCTCGGCGGTGGCCCTTGTGGCCCTGCTCGTGGGGCTGTTCTTCTTTCGTCAGGCTCCCGCCCCCGAGGGCGCCCGGCCTTCCACTCCGGCCCGTGTGAGCACGAGCCCTGGCGCGGCGCAGCCGTCAGCACCGGCTCCGGCCACGGGCGCTGCTCCCGTCTCGGCGGACGCGCCCGCCCCCTCCATCCCCCCGCTCCTGGCGAATCCGGAGGCGGATCTCGATCAGCTCGCCACGTACCTGCGGGAGCGCTTCGGCGCGAAGCTGAAGGAGCCCTACGTCCAGATCAAGATGCTGGAAGACCTCATGCGGTACTTCCAGAAGCGGAACCCGGATCGCTGGCAGGAGGAGCTGCTCGCGTTCCTCAAGAAGGCGTTCCCGGAGATGTACGAGGAGCTGGCGGCTACGCTCCGCAACCGCGTGGACTACGAGAAGTGGGTGCGGGACAACGACGCCTACCTGCGCGGGCTGAGCGACAAGGAGCGCCGCGCCGCCATGTGGGACGCCCGCAACCGGCTCTTCGGCAAGGAGACGGCGGAGCGCATCTGGGCCTCCGAGCTGAAGAACCAGGCGGTGGCTGACACGCTGGCCGCGCTCGACGCGAAGCAGGACGCCAACCTCACGCAGAAGCTGTCCACATACAAGCAGCGCCTCCAGGAGATCCATGGTGAGCAGACCGAGGTGTACCTGGAGCGCCACCGCCAGGAGACGATGAACCGCTTCCTGGACCTACCGTCCGTCCAGCAGGAGCTGACGGCGATGCAGCCCCAGGAGCGCTCGCAGAGCCTGCGCACCATCCGCAAGGAGATGGGGATGGACGAGGAGGCGCTGAAGCGCTGGGACACGCTGGACCAGACGCGGGACGCGCGCTGGGACGCGGGGGCCCGGTACATGGCGGAGCGGGAGGCGCTGGCGAAGCAACTCTCCGGCGCCGAGCTGGAGGCGAAGCTCCAGGAGGTGCGCGCGCGCTACTTCGGCAGCGAGGCCGACATCATTGCCCAGGAAGAAGCGAGCGGGTTCTTCCGCTTCGAGCGTCCGCGCCAGTGGGGACGCAACTGAATGCTCGGTATCTGCTTCCTATACCCCTTCAGGGAAGTTGGGTGAGGGAGTGGGAAGCGAAGTCAAGCGCCAGGAGCCTCGAGCCCGAGGCGCCCACCTGAGCGCTGGCGAGCGTTCACTCCTCTAGCGTGTCGCCGGGACCAGCGACGCAGGCCTCCCCCACGTCCACCGGCAGAGTGGCCTGGTTCTCGGTGGGGACAGTCTGCCCTGCCACGACCGTTGAAGCTTCCGGGCACGGGGTAGGTGGGTCTCCGGCGTTTGCTGCCGGTGCTTCCAAGAAAGAAGGATGCGGCCAGGCAAGCATCAGGGTGGGCGGATAACAGGGCCTGTCAGGAGCATCCATTCTGGAGGAACGCGGGGCGGGTGGGCCCGCCGTGGGGCAGGGGCCGCAAGAATCTCCCTGCAACTCGCCAGCGGAGAGCGGGGCGGGTGGGGCCACGAGAGCGTTCCGGCTCGAAGTGGCACGCACATTGGCGCCCCCCTCGTCGTGGTCCTGGCCCCTCCCTGTCGGCCCGATTGGTTGCGAACTGGTATGACAAGCAGACCAGTTGCTGGCGTTTTCGCCCGACACGGGCACCTCCCCGGCAGGTGGCTGGGACGCGGGGGCGGTGGGCGCATTGCGCACCGGAGCCAGGCGGTCGAGCAGCGGCTCGTCGGCGGCCTTCAGCAGCGCCGGCAGCTGTTGGCGAAGGGCCTGAGCGTCACGGTCGGCCAGGGCGTTGAACACGAACTGGGCCCACTGCTGGAGGGCCGCGGGTTGCAGCGCGGGGAGCAGAGCGTCCGCCAAGCCTCGGAAGGCCTTCTCCAACGACATCAGGAGCAACATGTGGCCGGGACGGTCCGCGCCTTGGGCCGCCAGCCTCAGCAGGTCGAACTCTCGCTCCACCCACCGGATGCGCTTCTCCTGCCAACGGGCCTCATCTCTCAACGCGAAGCTGGCATTGAGTAGCAGCTCCACATCGGGCTGGCTGGCGTGCTCGCAGCAGGCGGCCAGCAAATCCACTGACACCTCGCGCTTGAGGGCGAAGTACCCCTCCAGCAGCCGCCGGCGGTCCATGTCTTTACGGCCTTCGGGCAGCAGCAGCTTCAGGCTCTCGAGCGACAGCGCTTCGCCCAGGGGCACCGTGCGGCTCTGTCGCCCGGGGTGTTGAACGATGAGTCCTCTGGCCGCCAGCCCCTGGAGGGCACCTCGGATGGTGGTGCGCGACACGCCATGGCGTTGGGCCAGCATCCTTTCGGAAGGGAGTCTGCCTTTGGGCCACTGCCCCAGGGCAATCGTTTGCTCCAGCTGCTCCGCCACTCTCGACACGAGCCCCTTGTGTTCCATCCCCGCCACCCTCCTCGTTGCACGCCTCCTCCATCCAAGCAGAGGCCTCTGACAACGGATGTGGCAGCGGGAAGCGCGTGTGCCCGTAAGGGGTACGCCGCGAGGTATGGGCACGGGACGGTGTCACGAGCTGCTTCGGCACGGAGGCTGATGGTCGCTCGGCCCTGTCGCGCGTCACCTCCATCCTTCGTCGTAGCCCGCGGACATCCTGCTTCAGTTGCTCCACCTGGGAGGCCAGCCCCGCTGAAGATGCCGACGAAGGGCGTGCGTCCCGCAAGGGACCTCCCCAGTCCTGGACCCACCCGGATCGTGGCGTGCACGCTTCGCGCTCAGGCTGTGAGTGCCGGAGGAGCCATGGACGCGCTGCTGAGCGACAAGGAGCTGGTGAGTCGTCGTGAGGATGGGGACGTGCAGCCCCTGGCGGAGCGGCTGGCCCAGGCGCTCGCCCGGCTGGGATGTGGCGACACGCTTCCTTCCGAGCTCGACAAGGCGCGGGTGCGCCTCGAGGAGGCGGTGCACCGGCTCAGCGGTGCGACCGAGCCCTCCCAGAAGGAGCAGCTCGCCCTGGCCCTCAACACCCTCGCGCTGCTGCTCTGGGCCCACGTGCGCGCCGACGTGGCAAGGCCGCACTACGAAGAGGTGGTGCGCCGGTATGGCGAGGAGGACGTGCTCCCGCTGAAGGAACAGGTGGCCCGGGCGCTCATCTCGCTGGGCTGCATCCACCGGGACCAGGACCGTATGCCGCAAGCCCGGGAGTGCTTCGACGACGTGGTGCGTCGGTATGGCGAGGCCCGTGACGGTGGCGTGCTTGAGCAGGTGATGCAGGGCCACCTCTATTCGGCGTGGCTGCACTGGGAGGAGAAGCGCCTCGAGGTATCGCGGAAGTGCTTCGAGGAGGTGGTGCGTCGGTATGACGGCTCGACGGAGATTCACGTGCGGCGGTCCGTGGCCATGGCCCTCCTCAGCCAATGGGCGCTGCTGCGGAGCCAGGGACGCCTCGAGGAAGCGCGGGCGTGCCATGCCGAGGCGATGCGCCGGTTGGAGGAGGAACCCGAGCCGTCCCGTGCCGAGCTGCAGCTCCGGGCCCTCTTCTCCATGACGGAGAACCTCGTGAGCTTCGAGCTCTTCGAGGAGGCCCGGCTCTGCTTCGAGGAGGGCATTCGCCGGTTCGACGCGGCGCCCGTGGAAGGCCTGAAGGAGAGGAAGGCGCAAGCCCTTCTCGCGATGGTGGGAGCGCTCCGGATGAAGGGCGACCGCCAGGACGCGCTGGTCCTGGCCGAGAAGGCGGTGCGGGAGCTCGACGCGGAGCCCCGAGCGTATTCCGCCCCCCTGGCGTCCAAGCTCCGGCTCTCCCTGGGCGATGTGCTCCTGGAGCAGGAGCGGTATGAGGACGCTCGGGCGCGCTTCGAGGCGATGGCGCGTCAGCCGGGCACTCCTTCCGACCTGGCGTCGAGGCTCGTGACAGCCCAGGCCATGGTGGGCCAGGTTCAGGCGCTCATGTTCCTGAAGCGCTGGGAGGAGGCGAGGGCGTGCCTGGATGAGATGGTGCGTCGGTATGGCGATGCTCCCGAGTGGCGGCTGAAGGCCCAGGTGGGCAATGCCTTCTTGAGGATGGGAGATCTGTTCCACGAGCAGGCACGTCCCGAGGAGGAGAAGGCGCTCTTGGAGGAAGGGCTCCGACGGTTCGACGGTGAGTCCGAGCTGGGGTTGCGAAACGGCGTGATCCTCTTGCTCCTCCGCCTGGGAAGTCTGCACATGGATCAACAGCGCTTCCAGGAAGCCGAGGCGTCCTACGAGGAGGCGGTGCGTCGGTGTACCGCGTCGCCCGAGCCGCGCCAGAAGGAGCTGCTGGTCCGTGTCCTGGAAGGGCTGAGGACGCTGTACGCCATCCAGAATGATGAAGCGAAGGCGCGGGCCCGCGACGAGAGGGTGGTGCGCGAGTACGGGGACGCGCCGGAGCTTCCGCTGAAGCTGCACGTGGTCGAGGCCCTGAACAGTCAGGTGTACGAGCTCGAGCGGGAGAATCGCCCCGAGGAGGCGAGGGCGCGCCTGGAGGAGGTGGTGCGCCGCTACGGCCAGGAGGAGGTCCTTCCCCTCAAGGCGAAGGTGGCCGAGGCCCTCCGCGACCTGGCTGGGAAGCTCAGGATGGCGGGCCGGTGGGGGGAGGCCCAGGCCCGCTATGAGGAGATGGTGCGCCGGTATGGCGAGGCACCCGAGGTGTCCCTGCGTGAGCGTGCCGGCGAGGCCTTGCGTGAGCTGGCAAGCGCGTTCGCCGAGCAGGAGCGGTACGAGGAGGAGCGAGCCTCCTTCGAGGAGGTGGTGCGCCGGTATGGCGAGGCGCCCGAGCCCGCTGTTCGGCTCCAGGCCATCGAGGCCCTCTCCGAGCATTGGTACTCGCTGGTGAGCCGGCAGCGCTTCGAGGAGGCGCAGGCCCGCTACGAGGAGGTGGTGCGCCGGTATGGCGAGGCGAGCGAGCCCATCGTTCAGGAGAAGGTGGCGGGCGCTCTCATCCTCATGGGGAACCGGATCGAGTTCCGAGCTCGACCGGAGGAGGCTCGGCGCTGCTACGAGGAGGTGGTTCGCCGGTACGGCGGGGCACTCGAGTCCCTGCCCCAGGCTCGGGTCGCGGAAGGGCTCACCTGCCTGGCGAGTCTGGCGCGGGAGCAGGGGCGCCTCGATGAGGCTCGCGTGTGCTTCCAGGCGGTGGTGCTCCGGCATCGAGAGTCGTCCGAGCCGGAGCTCATGAGAAAGGCGGCCTCGGCGCTCATGTCCTTGGGAATCCTTCTCACCAGCCAGAAGAAGTACGAAGAGGCACAGGCGCATTACGACGAGGTCGTGCGCCGCTATGGCGAGTCGGAGGATGACTCACTCCAAGAGGAGGTGGCCTGGGCCCGGCTCAATGTGGGCGCGCTGTTCGCGGAGCAGAAGCGCTTCGAGGAGGCGCGAGCGCGCTACGAGGAGCTGGTGCGCCGCCATGGCGAGACCGGTGGTCGGGAGCAGGTCGCCAAGGCCCTCTCCAACCTGGGACACCTGGCCTGGACCGAGGAGAAGCGCGAGGAGGCCCGGACCCGCTTCGAGGAGGTGGTGAGCCGCTATGCCGAGGACTACGACCCGAACATCCAGTCCGTCGCGGCCCACTGCCTGGTCCAGCTCGGCTCGCTGCTCTTTGGGATGGGGCGCGTCGAGGAGGCCCAGGCGCGAATCGAGGAGGTGCCGCGGCGGTATGACAGGCCCACCACGTACCCCTTGAACGAGAGCGTGGCCATGGCCCTCGTCTATCTGGGCTCGCTCCACAACGAGCTGGGGCAGTTCGAGCAGTCTCAGGCCCGCTATGAGGAAGTGGTGGCGTGGTTGGGGGCGGAGCCGGAAGCGCCGCTGCGCAAGGTGGTCGCCGACGCGTGGAGTGGTGCCGGCTTCGGCCTTCTCTGCGAGGCCAAGCGGTGCCTGTCGCGAGGGGCTCCCGAAGCCGCGCAGGCCATGCTGGCCCGGGCGAGTGAGAGGGTCACCGCGGCCCGGCGCTTCTTCCCCGAGGAGGCCATGTTCCTGGGCAACGCGGCCTATGTCGCTTTCCTCCAGGGGCGGAGCGAGGAGGGGCGCGTCTTGATGGCGGAGGCGGTGCGCCGCGGCGGAGAGGAACTGCGCCGCGAGGCCCTCAAGGACACCGAACGGCATCCACTCCCCGTGGACGAGGCCTGGCGAGAGATCATCCGCGGAGTGCCCGCCGTTCGGAGCTGAAGCCTCCGGCAGCGTCGAGGAACAAGGAGGCAGGCCTGGCCCCGAGTGCCTGCCTGGGTGACCGGCAAACCCGAAGTCTCCCTTGCGTGTCCGAGCCTCGACAGATTGTCGGCTCGGACCATGGCCACCACTGTTCTCGCACTGACAAGCGAGTTCGGAGACGCCATGAAAAAAGTTCTGGGAGTCATCGCAGGCGCGCTGTTGCTCGGCACGGCATGCGCGCACAGCTCGGAGAGTCGGGCCCGGACCGGGATACCGACGTCTTCTCAGGCATCGGCGGAGGCCCAGACGGGCGGCTCCGGCAAGGCGGGAACCGGAAACGGCCTCTCGTGCGAAGCCGTCGGCACTCGCGACTCCGGGGAACAGCGCTCCGAGTCTCTGGCGGGTGAGTCCTGGAGTGAGGAAGACACCGTCGACAGCTCGCTCTCCCAGGCGGGGAGCGCCGAGGACACGGCCATCGGCGGCTCGGGCTCGCAGGTCGGCGCCTCCGAGGACACCCCCGTGGACGGCTCGGCCTCCCAGAGCGACGTCTCCGAGGATACGGCCGTTGGCGGCTCGACCTCCGAGGCGGACGCCTTCGAGGACACGGGCATGGGCGGCGCCGGTGGCGGTGGAGGGTGACCCGGTAGCGGCTCCGGAGGGAATGACGAGATGGCCAGGGTCGCGGTGGCAGGTGCGCTCCTCTTCGCGGTTCTGGCCACATCCTCCGCGGTGGCCGGCGGCGAGCTTCCCGAGGCGCGGTGGACCTCCGAGGTCCACGCCCTCGTCGAGGCGGCGGCGAGAGACTTCGATGGCGAGCTCTCGCTCTATGTCCTCGATGTCGAGTCCGGTGACGCCTACGGGTACGACGCCGACACTCCCTCCTATCTCTCGTCCGCCATCAAGATCGCCGTGATGCTCGAGGTGCTGCATCAGGCGGATCAGCGCAAGCTCTCCTGGGACGAGGAGCTCGAGTTCGGGCCAGGCGACATCCGAGATGGGATGCACCGGCTCGGGAGCGCTCGAACCGGAGAGCGGTTCTCCATCGCGACACTTCTCGAGTACATGATGGGGGACAGCGACAACGCCGCCGCGGATCTCCTCATCCGGCGCGTCGGAGTGGAGAACGTGAAGGCGCGGCTCGTCGCCCGTGGAGTCCAGACCGGGCCCGTGTCGTCGCTCCTGGACGAGCGCCTGAGCATCTACGCCAAGCTGGATCCGAGGGCGCGAGACTTCTCTCCCGAGCAGATTCGAGCCCTGGGCCAGCATGACTCGCTCGGCTCTCGCGCCCGGTACCTGTCGACGCTGCTGGGGCACGCGCCCGCATGGACGGGCAGGGAGCTCGATCGCGCCTTTTCCGCCTATTACGCCGAGCAGGTGAACTCCGCCTCCATGCGGGAGATGGGACGGCTGCTCGCACAGCTGGCCCGCTGCGAAGGGCTGAGCGCGGCGAGCTGCACGCGTGCGCACGAGCTCATGCGCGGGTGTCACACGGGCCGCGGTCGCATCGCCGCCGGCATTCCCAAGACGGCGACCTGGGCGCACAAGACCGGGACACAGCACCGGCGCGCCTGTGACATGGGCCTCCTGTACCTCGAGCCCGATCGCCCGATCGTCATCGCCGCGTGCACCCGGAACTTCTGGCACGTCTCCGACGCGGAGCGGCTGTTCGCGCGCCTGGGCCGCATCATCTCGACCGCGGTAGACCCGAGTCGTACCTACCCCAGGCTCACCGCGCGCCCGGAAAATCCCGCGAAATAATTCCCCGCAACCAACCTGCTCCCCCCGGGTTCGAGAGGTCGTGAGCGCGATGCGAAGGCGCTCGAGACGCTCTCAACCCCTCGAACCTCGAAGGAGCAAGTCATGATGCGGATGGGCAAGTCGATGATTCTGGGCGCGGCGCTGGTGCTGGCCGCTTGCGGCAAGGAGTCGGTGGATGACGCCGAGTACGTGGAGGCCACGCCGGATCTGGCCGGCACCGCGCTGGAGATCAACGGCGAGGCGGCCGCCGAGGAAGGTGCCGCGCTGATCGCCGAGGGCTTCGGCGTCCACCAGGGCGCGCTCAACGGCCAGGGCCCGGAGTTCCTCGAGAACGCGCGCCTGGAGGTGAAGGCCCTCAACGGCGCGCTCAAGGAGGCCATCACCCCCATCGTGGAGCTGGTGAACAAGGGCGGCGCGGAGGCCCAGCCGGGCGACGTGCTGGTGTACGGCCCGACGGACCGCGCCAACGCGACGTTCAAGTTCACCATCAAGAAGGTGACGCAGCAGCGCTTCGTGTGGAAGCTGCAGGCGCGGCCGCTGGGCAGCACGGATGATGCGGCCTACAAGCTCGTGGCGGCGGGCGGGCTCACCAAGGGCGCTCTGGCGCACCGCGGCCGGGGCACCCTGGGCATCAACCTGGACAACCTCAAGTCCGTGTCCACGCCGGGTAGCTTCGCGGGCCAGGGCAAGCTGATGGCCTCGTTCGCGCACACGGTGGGCAATGACAAGACGCTGGCCTACCGGCTGTCCAACTTCACGCCGAACCTGGCCAACCACGAGCCCGTCACTGGCGCCTTCGTGGGCCACCGCCGCATGCCCTCCGGCGCCACGCGCGTCCGCGTCGCCGGCAGGTACAACCTGGAGAACACGGGCAGCGCGGCCAAGGAGAACGTGATCGCCGCCGTCCGCTGGATCCCCGGCCTCGGTGGCCGCGCCGACATCCTCGCCAGCGGCGGGGACATCGCCGAGGGCAAGGTGTACATCGGCAGCGCGTGCTGGGACCGCCAGGAGGTGGAGAAGTTCCGCATCCTCCGCGTGTGCAACAAGGCCGACGCCCAGACGCCCGCCCGGTGCGAGATCGTCCCCGAGTCGGTCTTCGGCTCGCGCGAGGCCTGCCCGGGCGCGGAGCTCGGCGGTGACATCAACGCGCCGTCCGCTGGCCAGGACGACATCTCCCAGGAGCCGGACGCCCCGGCCGACCCGGAGCCCGTGCCCGGCGACGTGACGGCGGAGCTGTAATCACCTCGAGACCAACCCGCCGACGACTGCCCCGTAGTCTGGCGGGGCGGAGGGGGCTGATGGGGAGACCCGTCAGCCCCTTTCGTTTTTCGTTCGCGGGCGCTCAGGGCCCCTCGCAGATGGCGTCCGCTTCGATCTCCACGAGCATCACCGGATCGATGAGGCGGCTCACCTCCACCATGGTGGTGGCGGGCCGGATGGCGCCGAAGAACTCGCCGTGCGCCCGGCCTACCTCTTCCCAGCGGGAGATGTCCGTCACGTACATGCGGGTGCGCACCACGTCCTCCAGCCGGCCGCCGAGCTTCTCCACCGCCGCCTGGATGTTGAGCAGCGCCTGCCGGGCCTGGGCATAGGCGTCCCCGGCGCCAATCACCTGGCCCTCCGCGTTGGTGGCGGTGGTGCCCGTGACATAGATGAAGGGCCCGGCGCGCACGGCGCGCGAGTAGCCCACCCGAGGCTCCCAGGGGGTCTGGGTGGAGTAGCGGGTTCGCTGCATGGCGGCTCCTTGGGGAGGGGAAAGAGGCGTCGATTCGAGCCTTTGGCCTCCGAGGGGGCAAGCACCCCGAGAGAAGGCCGCGAAAAAACATACGCCCCGTGATAGTTGGCCTCCCGATATGGCATCCGAGCTCGAGCAGGAGGTCGCCCGTCGGCGCACCTTCGCGATTATCTCCCACCCCGACGCGGGTAAGACGACCCTCACCGAGAAGCTGCTGCTCTACGGTGGAGCCATCCACCTGGCCGGCAGCGTGAAGGCCAAGCGTGCGAGGCGTCACGCCACCAGCGACTGGATGGAGCTGGAGAAGGAGCGCGGCATCTCCGTCACCTCGTCCGTGCTCCAGTTCGTCTACCGCGACCACGCGGTGAACCTGCTGGACACCCCGGGCCACCAGGACTTCTCCGAGGACACCTACCGCACGCTGGCCGCCGCCGACGCCGCGGTGATGCTCATCGACGCGGCCAAGGGCGTGGAGCCGCAGACCAAGAAGCTCTTCAAGGTCTGCCGCATGCGCGGCATCCCCATCTTCACCTTCGTCAACAAGCTGGACCGCTACGGCCGCGCGCCGCTCGACTTGATGGACGAGCTGGAGCAGGTGCTCGGCATCCGCTCCTACCCGATGAACTGGCCCATCGGCATGGGCCCGGAGTTCCGGGGCGTGTATGACCGGCGGGCCAACGTGGTCCACGTCTTCAGCGCGGAGGGCAACCACGGCGAGAAGGAGGTGACCGAGCGCTCGGTGGCCCTGGACTCGCCGGAGATCCACTCGGTGCTCAACGAGCGCGAGATGGCGCAGCTCAAGGAGGACATCGAGCTGCTGGACGTGGGCGGCGACGAGTTCACCCGCGAGAAGAGCGACGCGGGCCTGCTGACGCCCATGTTCTTCGGCTCGGCGATGACCAACTTCGGCGTGCGGCCCTTCCTGGATGCCTTCCTGGACCTGGCGCCCGCGCCCACCCCGCGGCCGACGAAGGACGGCCCGCGGCAGCCCACCGCGCCGAAGTTCGCCGGCTTCATCTTCAAGATCCAGGCGAACATGGACCCGGCGCACCGCGACCGCATCGCCTTTCTGCGCGTGGTGTCCGGCCGGTACGTGAAGGGCATGAGCGCGCACCACTCGCGGCTGGGCAAGGAGGTGCGCCTGGCCAAGCCCAGCCAGTTCCTCGCCGCCGAGCGCACCGCCATCGAGGACGCGTGGCCGGGAGACGTCATCGGCCTGTTCGACCCGGGCCAGTACCGCATCGGGGACTCGCTGTCGGAGGAGCAGGGCGTCGTCTTCGAGAGCGTGCCGCGCTTCAGCCCCGAGCACTTCGCCGTGGTGCGCAGCAAGGATCCGCTGCGCCGCAAGCAGATGGAGAAGGGGCTGGAGCAGCTCTCCGAGGAGGGCACGGTGCAGATCTTCCAGCAGCTCCAGATGGGCATGAAGGACCCCATCGTGGGCGTGGTGGGCGCGCTCCAGTTCGAGGTGCTCCAGTACCGGCTCGAGCACGAGTACGGGGCGAAGATCGCCCTGGACAAGCTGCCCTTCAGCCACGCGCGCTGGGTGCTGGGCCCCAACTTCGACCCGAAGGCCTTCGACTGGGAGGGCAACCGGCAGACGGTGCAGGACCGCGACGGCCTGCCGCTGGTGCTCTTCCGCGATGACTGGGCGCTGCAGCACGCCGAGGAGAAGCACCCGGAGCTGAAGTTCCTCAACGAGGCGCCCCAGCTCCACCAGGTGGCCCAGTTCGCCACCGGGACCTGAGACGCCCCCAGCGCCACTCACGACCTGCCAGGTAGGATGAGCCAGGGCCTGCCCTCTGATGGAGGGCGGGCCTTCGTGCGTCATTCGTGCTGGCCATGGCCAACCTGACGGGTTAGATTGCTTCCTGCCTACCTGACAGGTCAGGTGGCGGAGGCGAGCACCATGTCAACGGAGTACATGCCGCACCCGGTCGCGCTGGTCGCGGGGGAGCGAGTGGGAGAGTGCGTCATCCGCAGGAGAGTGGGGGCGGGCTCGTTCGGCGCCGTCTACCTCGTGGACTGCGAAGGGGACCCCTTCGCGATCAAGTTCGCCCTGCGCCGGCCGGAGAGCGATGACCTGAACCAGACCGGGGCCCGGCTGCGCAAGGAGATGGCGAGCCTGCTGCAGATCCGGCACCCCAACATCGTGCGCACCTACGGCTATGGGCGCTGGCCGCACCCGAAGAAGGGCTACCCCTATCTATTGATGGACTACGTGGACGGGCCGACGCTCCACGTCTGGCGAAGGCAGGTGGCGCCCACGTTCCGGCAGGTGCTCGAGCTGTTCTGCACGATGGCGCGGGTGATGGACGTGCTCGACCAGGCGCAGGTCCGGCACCGGGACGTGAAGGGGGCCAACATCCTCGTGCGCCCCAGCGATGGGCAGCCGGTGCTGGTGGACTTCGGGTCCGCGCACTACGCGGCAGGGGTCCGGCTGACGGAGGGCCCGCTGGCACCGGCCACGCCGCACTACCGCACGCCGGAGTCGCTCCGCTTCCACCGCCACAACTACCGCAACCCCGAGGCGCACTACCTCTCCCAGCTCACGGATGACCTCTACTCCCTGGGCGTGACGCTGTACGAGGCGCTGGTCGGGCGCGCGCCGTTCTCGCTGGATCTGCCTCGGGAGATCCTCAACATCGAGATCGAGCAGCGGGTGCCGCCTCCGCTGTCGAAGTTCGATGAGCGCATCCCCGCGTCCGTGAGCCAGGTGGTCCTGCGGCTGCTCTCGAAGCGGCCCGAGGACCGGCACCAGACGGGGCAGGCCCTGTACGACGACCTCCAGGCCCTGCTGAAGAGCGTTGGGGCCTTGCTGGACGAGCGGGTCCTCGTCCAGCCGGTGGACCTCGTCAGCACCGAGGACGATGAGGACGACGAGGAGTGAGCCGCGAGGCGGGGCGGCTCACTTGAAGGGCACCACGGTGCCGCCGCGGTGCGCGGAGTCCCTCAGCACCAGCCCCTCCTTGAAGAGGCGCGCGGCCTTGGGGCCGACCAGGAAGTCCTTCGGGTCGCCCTTGCGGTAGGTCTTCTTCAGGTACTCGTCGATCTCCCGGAACAGGCGCCGGAAGCGGTCCGGCGCCGCGTCCCGGCGGCCCGTCTGCGGGGTGACGTCCAGCTCCGCCCAGAGCATCCCGCTGACCAGCTCGCCCTCCTCGTTCGTCCGGCAGCGCTCGAGGAAGATGACGGGCGAGCGCACCTCGTCGATGCGCCAGGCGCCCTTGTCCGGCCCGCGCTTCACCTTGTCCACGATGGCGGCGCCGATCTCGCTCGCCACGAGGTACAGGTCCTCCTCGGGCAGCCGGGGGACGTTCTCCTCGCTGGCTCGGAAGGCCTCCCAGCCCGCAGGGACGCGCCGGGGGTACACCTCCAGCACGAAGCGCTCGAGGAAGCGGAAGAAGGCGACCTCGTCCTCGGGCGCCATGAAGAACTTCTGTACGGTGGCCATGGCGCGGCAAGGTACCACTGCACGCGCTGCCCGGGATGGCTTAGAACCAGGGCCCATGGAACGCACCTTCCCCTCGCTGCTGGCCCGGATGCAGGAACTCAAGGACCTGCAGGGCGTCATCGGCCTGGCCACCTGGGACCAGGAGACGTACATGCCCGCCAAGGCGGATGACGCGCGGGCGCACCAGCTCTCCACGCTCCAGGGGCTCCACCACGAGCGGCTGGTGGACCCGCGGCTGGGCGAGGTGCTCGCGTGGGCCGCCATGCAGCCAGACCTCGACGCGGACCAGCGCGCCATGGTGCGGGTGCTCTCCCACGAGCGGGACCGTGCCGTCCGGGTGCCCCACGCCCTGGTGAAGGCGCTGGCCGAGGCGCAGAGCCGCGCGCTGGCGGCCTGGCGGCAGGCTCGCAAGGAGAAGCGCTTCGCCCTCTTCCAGCCCGCGCTCGCGCGCATCCTGGAGCTGCGGCGCGAGCAGGCCGACGCCTATGGCCACGAGGGCGAGCGGTATGACGCGCTCCTGGAGGGCTACGAGCCCGGCATGCGCGTGGAGCGGCTCACCCCGGTGCTGACGGCGCTGCGCGACGCGCTCATCCCCATGGTGGCCGCCATCGCCGCCGCGCCTCGGAAGGTGCCGGATCTGTTCGAAGGTCGTCACTTCGATGGAGAGGCCCAGTGGCGCTTCACCCTGCGGCTGCTCGAGGCGGTGGGCTTCGATCTGGAGGCGGGCCGGCAGGACCGGAGCATCCACCCGTTCACCGGGGGCACCCACCCGCTGGACGTGCGCCTCACCACGCGCATCGACGAGTCCAACCCGCTCAACGCGCTCTTCAGCACCATCCACGAGGCGGGCCACGGGCTCTACGAGCAGGGCTTCGCCGAGGCCCACTACCGCACGCCGCTGGCGGCGGCTCCCTCCATGGGCCTGCACGAGTCCCAGTCACGCCTCTGGGAGAACGTGGTGGGCCGCGGCCGCGCCTTCTGGGAGCACTTCTACCCCTCGCTGAGGGAGACGTTCCCCCAGGCGCTCGCCGGCGTGGACCTGGACACGTTCCACACCGCGGCGAACCGCGTGAGCCCCTCGCTCATCCGCACCGAGGCGGACGAGGTGACGTACAACCTGCACATCGTCCTGCGCTACGAGCTGGAGCTGCTGCTCATCCACGATCGGCTGCCGCTGGCGGACGTGCCCGCGGCGTGGAACGAGCGCATGCGGCGCTACCTGGGCGTCACTCCGCCGGATGACACGCTGGGCGTGCTCCAGGACATCCACTGGGCCTGGGGCGAGTTCGGCTACTTCCCCACGTACGCGCTCGGCAACCTCTACTCGGCGTCGCTCTACCGCGCCGCCGAGCGGGCCCTGCCGGACCTCACCGAGCGCATCCGTCGCGGCGAGCTGCTGTCGCTGCGTGACTGGCTGCGCACGCACGTGCACCGCCAGGGCTTCCGCCTGCCCGCGGAGGAACTCATCCACCAGGTGACGGGCCGAGGCCTCACGGACGTGGACTTCCTGCAGTACCTGCGTGGCAAGTACAGCGCGCTGTACGGCACCTCGCTGTGAGGTGAAGCCTCAGCGCCTCAGGTCGCGAACAGCAGCAGCCGGCAGGCCTGCGCCAGGAACAGCGCATCCCGCGCGAGCCCCGCGCTGGCCGCGTTGGTGTCCAGCCACGCCGTGCGCGCCACCTGGCTGCCCAGCTCGAAGCAGATGCTCGCCGTGCGCCGAGCCAGCACGCTGTCCTTCTGAAGCGCGCGCGCGTTCAGCTCACACAGCTCCGCACACTGCCGGAGCAGGCGTACCGTGTCGCTATCCGCCGCGTGGCCCTCGGATACCAGCCTCGCCACGCCCGCCTCGCAGGAGGCCTGGCAGCGCAGGCTGGCATTGATGCAGTGAGTGATGTCCGACCTCGCCACGCCCGTTCTCGCACCCGTCATGCCGGCCACCTCCACAGCGGACCCAAAGCTATGCATGGCATCCCGCGTCGCAACTGGCTCCGATCGGAGCACGCCCGCATCGCCCGGGCTTCTGATCGCTGGTGGATGCTTCCGCCTGGCCACCTCGCTCACCCTCGTCCCACTCCCGGTTGAAGAGTACGCGCAGGCTCACACCGAGCCCCCTGGCCCGATCTCCGAGAAACTCCGGGAAACAGCGAATGCCCGGTGGCTGTCCCGTAGTGGCGCACCGGGGACTGTTGATGACGGACACTCCACCGGTGGTGCGTGACGGGGCGAGGCGGGCGCTCGAGCGCTAGAGCAGGCTCTGCGGCGCGGGGAACTGGGCGAGCAGGGCGAGCAGCTCCGCGCCATAGAGCCGCACCCGCTTCTCGCCGAACCAGGGGACCTTGGCCAGCTCCTCCACGTTGCGCGGCGGCACCGCGGCGAGCACGTCCATCACCGGGTTGGGCAGCACCACGGAGGGCGTCACCTTGCGCGCCGTCGCCTTCTCCGAGCGGAACGCCTTGAGCGCGTCCTCGCGCTTGCGGCGGTTCGGATCGCGGCTGCCCTCCTTCGCCTCGCGCTCGGGCTTCAGCTCGCCGCGACGGGACTGCTCCGACAGCTCCCGGACGGTGGCGAGCACCTGCTCGCCATGCTCGCGCACGAAGGCGCCGCGCACGCCCGCGGCCCGCGCCAGCTCCCGAGGGTTGGTGGGCAGCTTCACGGCGATGTCCGCGATGGCCATGTTGGAGAGCATCCGCCCCATGGGGACGTTCGCCTTCTCGGCCCACTCCAGGCGCTTGCGGTGGAGCGCGTGCGCGATGGCCGTGGCCAGCGTCAGCTGCGCCGGTGACAGCCCCGAGCGTGGCAGCTTCGGCTTGAAGTCCGCGCCCACGTCCGGGCGGACCGCGGCCTCCTCGCACATGCGCGCGCAGTCCAGCAGCACCTCCTCGAGGATGTCCGCCTTGTCGCACGCCTCGCGAACCTGCCGGCCCAGCTCGCACAGGTAGCGCACGTCGTTGGCGATGTACTCGCGCATCTCTGGCGGCAGCGGCCGCAGCGAGAAGTCCGACTGCTGGTGCTCCTTGGGCAGCTCCACGCCCAGGCGCTCCCGGGCGATGTCCGCCAGGCCCACCTTCGGCCAGCCGAGCAGCGTGGCCGCCCGGTGGGTATCGAAGAGGCCCTGCACCCGCACGCCCACCTCCGCCAGGTACTGCAAGTCCCCCTGCGCGGCGTGGAAGAACTTGGTGCGCGCCGGGTCGGCCATCAGGGGCGCGAGCAGGCCCGCCTCGACTCCGGGGACGAGCGTGTCGAAGAGGAAGACGTCCGTGTCGGTGCCCAGCTGGAGGAAGCAGAGCCGGGCCCGGAAGGCGTGCATGGCGTCGGCTTCCAGGTCCACCGCCAGCTCGCGAGCCTCCTCCAGCTTCCGGGCGGCGGCCTGGGCCCCTGCTGTGTCCACGACATCTACTGCACCCTGGGGAAAGGTCGGCATCGGGGCGGGCAGGCTAGCGGACCGGGAACTGTACGTGTGACGTGTTTTTTCCCCGGCCGTCGGTAGGATGGGCACGCCATGAGTGACATCCAACGGCTGGAGAAGAACCTGCTCGGTCACGTGGGGAGAGCCATCTCCGACTACGGCCTCATCCAGGAGGGCGACCGCATCATGGTCGGGGTGTCCGGTGGCAAGGACTCCTACACGCTCCTGTACCTGCTGCGAGAGCTCCAGCGCCGCGCCCCCGTGCGCTTCGATTTGCTGGCAGTGAATCTGGACCAGGGCCACCCCGGCTTCCCGGCGGACAAGCTGGAGGCGTACTTCCAGCGCGAGGGCTACGCCTACAAGATGCTCAAGGAGGACACCTACAGCATCGTCCTCGAGAAGACGCCGCCCGGGAAGACGCAGTGCACGGTCTGCTCGCGGCTGCGCCGGGGCATCCTCTATACGGCGGCGGTGGAGCTGGGCTGCACGAAGATTGCCCTGGGGCACCACCGGGACGATCTCATCCACACGCTGCTGCTGAACCTCTTCTTCGCCGGCTCGCTCAAGGCGATGCCGCCGGTGCTCAAGAGCGACGACGGGCGCAACACCGTCATCCGCCCGCTGTGCTACGCGCCGGAGAAGGACATCGCCCGGTTCGCCGAGCTCATGCAGTTCCCCATTATCCCCTGCGACTTGTGCGGCACGCAGGAGAACCTGCAGCGCAAGCGCATGCAGAAGCTGGTGGAGGACCTTGGCAAGGAAATTCCGAATGTGCGCCAGAGCATCCTCTCGGCGATGAGCAACGTCCGGCCCAGCCACCTGATGGATCGAAACCTCTTCGATTTTCTGTCGCCGGATGCGAAGGAAGAGGCCGCCAACCCCAACCCCCCTACCCAGGAAGGGAGCGTCAGCCCATGGCTCGAGAGCAGGCCCTGAACGCGCGCAAGCAGCGCAACGCCGCACTGGTGGAAGCCATGCTGCTGGCAGCCATGGCGGATGGCTCCGTCTCCCAGGTGGAGATCCGCGCCCTGCTGCGCCGGGTCATCGAGCGCCCGGAGTTCGAGGGCACCAAGCCCGATGAGCTCAACGCGCTGGTGGAGAGCAGCGCCCAGCGGCTGTCCCAGGCGAAGGACCTCCAGGAGATCCTCACCTCGCTGCGCTCGCGGCTGCCGGACCACAAGAACCGGATGCTGGCCTTCGGGCTGGCGGCGGCGGTGGCCTTCGCGGACCAGCGCGCCACGCGCATGGAGCTGGGCCTGTTGAAGACGATGCAGGCCGCGCTCGGCATCTCCGAGGACGAGGTGGCGCAGATCATCGACATCATCGAGCAGGGCGGCAGCCTGTCCGAGGCCCTGGGCGAGCCGCTGGAGCGGCTGTACGCCGAGGTGATGGTGCTGGTGAGCGCGGCGGACGGCCAGCTCAAGGAGGCCGAGGCGCGGGCGCTGGTGGAGAGCTTCGCGGCCGATCCGCTCTTCCACAACGTGAGCCCGGAGCGGGCCCAGGGCTTCGTGAGCGAGGCGGTGTCCGCGCTCGCCGTCGAGGGCCTGCCGCAGCGGCTGCACGTGCTGGCCCACGGGCTGGCCACGCACCCGCAGCGGCTGAAGGCCTACCGGCTGGCGACGAAGATCGCCCACGCCTCGGGCAAGGCCAGCGTCGCCGAGCAGCGCATCCTGGATCTGCTGCAGGCGACGTTCGGACTGGCGGATGACGAGGTGTCACGCCTCGATCAGGGCGCGGGAGCCTAGGCGGGCGTATGTCCGTGAACGTTCCGAACTCGACTCGCAACGCTTTCCGGTTCGTGCTGCCGCCCTCGCTGGGCAGCGAGAACGCCCGGGACCGGGCGGACAAGCTCGTCTCCTTCCTGCAGAACGCGCTGGGCAAGCCGGTGGAGGTGAGCGTGGCGGCCAGCTACGAGGCGCTGGCCAAGGACCTGCTCTCCGGCCGCGCGGACGCGGCGTGGGCGCCGCCCTTCGTGTGCGCGCGCACCGAGGCCATGGGCGTGCGGGTGCTGGTGCGCGGGGTGCGGCTGGGCATGTCCTCGTACCGGGCCGCGCTGGTGTGCCGGGCCGGCGCGCGGCTCTCGCTGGACCGCCTGAAGGGCACCACCGTGGCCTGGGTGGACCGGGACGCGGTGGCGGGCTACCTGCTGCCGGTGGCGTTCCTGAAGGCCCAGGGCGTGGAGCCGTCGCGCGTCTTCACCTCGCAGCTCTTCACCGGCTCGTACCGGGGGGCGCTGGAGGCGGTGCAGTCGGGGACGGCGGACGTGGCGGGGGTGTTCTGCCCGCCGGCCTCCACGGGGCTCTCCTTCAGCGCGGGCGTGGAGAAGGTGCTGGGGCCCAAGGCGGGCGACAAGTTCGAGCTCATCGCCTACACGGAGGAGGCGCCCAATGACGGGGTGCCCGTGGCGATGAGCGTGTCGCCCGAGCTGGCGAGCAAGCTGGAGTCGACGATGCTCGGGCTGGGCGAGTCCGAGGAGGGCAAGCACCTGCTGAAGAACGTCTTCAGCGCGGACCGCTTCGAGCCCGCCCCGCGCATGGGCTACCGCGCCCTGTACCGCGTGGCCCTGGCCAGCCTCTGAGTCCGGGCCAGGGGCCTACTTGTCGCCCTTGCCGTGCCGGGGGCCCTTCTTGGAGGTCTCCTTGGAGGCCTCGCCCTGGCTCTTGGGCGCCGGCGTCACCTTGGGCGCCTTGGGAATCGGGCTGACCGTGGAGGCCGGCTTGGAGGACACCTCCGGCGGGGGCTGCTTGTGCGAGGGCACCAGCGCCGTCGGCGCGGCGGGATCCACGATGGGCCCGGGCGGCTTGCGGTTCGGCATCCGCGGGTCGTACGCGATGATCGTCGGCTCGCTGGAGAACTCCTCCTCCAGCTCCTCGGCGTAGATCTCCCGCATGAAGGCGGCCAGGTGCGCCGTGGTGCCGGGCATCTGCTGCTTGAAGAGGAAGTCCTCGATGGCCAGCTGCAGGTCCCCCGCCGTGGCGAAGCGCTCGTCCCGGTTCTTCGCCAGGGCCTTGAGCACCACCGCGTCCAGCGCCTTGGGGATGCCCGGCACGACTTCGGAAGGGGGCGTCACCTTCGTGCCCACCACCGCCTTGAGGGTGGCGATCTCCGTATCGCGCTTGAAGAGGCGGGTGTTGGTGAGCAGCTCGTAGAACACCGTGCCCAGGCCGAACACGTCCGAGCGGTGATCCAGCGGCTCGCCCTTGGCCTGCTCCGGGGACATGTACGCGTGCTTCCCCTTGATCTGGCCCACGTTCGTCTGGCTGAACTTGTTGGCGGCCTTGGCCACCCCGAAGTCGATGATCTTCACCGCGCCGTTGAAGCCCACCAGCACGTTCTGCGGCGACACGTCCCGGTGGATGAGCGCCAGCTTGCGGCCCGAGGGGCTGCGGGCGTGGTGCGCGGCGTCCAGGCCCGCGGCGGCGTCCGAGATGACGCGGCACTTGAGCGCCAGCGGCATGGAGCCCTTGCGCTGGATGGCCCGCTTGTTCACCTCCGCGATGGCCTCGCCATGCACGTACTCCATGGCGATGTAGTAGATGCCGTCCACCTCTCCCAGGTCATAGATCTGGGCGATGTTCGGGTGGTTGAGGAGCGCGGCGATGCGCGCCTCATCCAGGAACATCTGGATGAACTCGTCGTCCTCGGACAGGTGGGGCAGCAGCCGCTTCACCACCAGCAGCTTCTGGAAGCCCACGGGCCCCTTCTGCCGGGCCAGGAACACCTGGCCCATCCCGCCCGCAGCGAGCTTGCGCAGCAGCTCATAGCGCCCGAAGGTCTCCACTCATCGCGACGATAGCCGTGTGAGGCCCGGGATCGGAAGTCCGTCTCGCGGGTTTTCCTGCCCTGGGAGGGGTATGGTGCCCCGGGGAGGGGCCGGACCGGGTTCACGGTCCGTCCCTGGGCCCGGGGCCCTGCGTGGGGCTCACCGCCTTTACGGAGTTGGCGGGGCCGCGCAGATGCTGCGGTAGCGGATCTGGATGTTCTCGCCCGTCTTCGGTACCGCGGCGGGCTGGAAGACCAGGGCGTTGCGCGCGGCATCGTACCGCCAGAGCGAGGGCTCCACCGTCCTGCCCTGGACCCTGACCGACATCTCGGCGGTGCCGGACGGGGTGGCGGTGAGGGGGAAGTCGGCCTGCGGGTCCCCCGCTCGGCCGATGACCTGGGCCAGGAAGGGCCCGTAGTCCCCCGCGCACACCGAGCCCACCGCGCCGCCCGTGGCCTGGGCCACCGTGGAGAAGCGGGGCGCGGCCTCCTCCGCCGTGCTGCAGCTGCCGTCGGGCACCAGGGCGTAGAGCTGGGTGCGGTGGGACATGCCCGGGCCCTTGATGGCCTGGAGGAACTGGATGTAGCTGTCCGTCCCGAAGCCCGAGTGGTCATCCTCGTCCGAGAGCACTACCACCGCCAGGCGCGCCGTCGGCCGCAGGAAGCCGGCGTTGCCGTCGTTGGGCAGTGGGGTGCGCGGGTCGTCCTGGCTGTCCACCAGGGGCGAGGACAGCGCCTGCCGGGTGGTCTCCAGGCCCTGCACCAGGTTGTGGCAGACGCCGACGCTCACGTTGGCCTGGAGCGAGGTGGCCGCCTCGGCCGCCATGCTGCTCACCACGCGCTGGCGGTGGCCGTCCACCGGGACCAGGCGCCCGGCCTCACCGCCCTGGGCGGGCCCGCCGCACGCCGTCCCACGCGGCACGAGGCCCGTGGTGGTGACGCTCACGCGCATGTCCACGCCCTCCTGGCGGGCGCGCTCCAGCCACCCGGGGATGGCCGCCTGCAGCCGCTGCTGGAAGGCCTCCATGGTGGTGGTGTTGGACACCACGAAGAGGACGTCGAGCTGGCTGTCCGTGCCCTGGATGAACTTGTCCAGCTGGATGCCCTCGTGGTTCGTCTCCGCCAGCAGCGGGATGACGAGCGGGGAGGGCTCGTTGTTGGCCTTGACGAAGAGCGGGCTGTAGTGCTGGCCGTGCACGTTGCGCGCGTACGTCACCTCCAGCTCGAAGCCCGCGCCCGGGGCCAGCTCGCGCGGCATGGTGAGCGGCGTGGTGAGCTGGAACTGGGGGCTCGTGCCGGTGCCGATCTCCGCCGTGTCCACGGTGATCGGGTACGGGCACTGGTTGGAGACCAGCGTGCGCCGCGGCTCCGTCGCGCAGTCATAGCGGATGGGCCCGAAGTCCACGTAGTTGGGCGCGGCCACCAGGCACGTGGCCTGGGACATGCCCTTGAGGGGCAGCGTCACCGTGGGGTAGCTCGGGTTGTTGACCGTCATCTTCAGCTCGCCCGTGTAGGCGCCCGCCGTGGGCGGCCGGAAGGCCACCTGCGTGCTGAAGGCCGTGTCGTACGGCAGCACGCCGCCCGTGAGCGGACCGCCCGGCATGAAGAAGGCCCCGCCCCCGTCCTTGGAGATGTGGATGTTCTTCACCGCGCACTCGGCCCGGCCCGGGTTGCGCATGTAGATGCCCAGCACCGCGCCCCGGCCCGGCGGCACGTTGCCAAAGTCCAGCCCCGGCTGCGGCCGCAGCTCGTACACGCACGGGCCGCTGGCGCGCGCCCGCCCCGTGAGGACGACGGTGCGCTCCGGGGTGAAGGGATCGCTCGAGCGCAGCGTGAGCGTGGCCTGGTGGCTGCCCTCCGCCTGGGGCTCGAAGTAGACGGTGAGCTCCACGAAGTCATTGGCCGGTGCAATGGCCAGCGAGTCCGCCTCCAGCGCCGGCCAGGTGCCGCCCTTCCACGGGTAGGACTGCGCGCCGCGCTTGGGCACGCCCACGTCGAAGTGCGCCGATGCCCCGCCGCCGCTCACGCCCAGGAAGAGCAGGTTGCCGTTGCTGCCGCCGTTGGAGATGCGGATGACCTGGGCCACCTTGCCGCCCACGGGCAGCTCGCCGAAGTCCAGCGCCGCCGGCGCCACCGCGAGCGTGGGCTGCCCGCCCCGAGCGTCCAGCATCACCTGGGACTGGCGCTGCTTGTCCGACTGGTAGTGCACGTTCAGCTCGGCCATGTTCGGGCCCGAGCGCCGCGCGGCGAACTGCATCTTCAGCTCCACCGCCTCGCCCGGGGCCACCGTCTGGCCCGCCAGGCTGTTGAGCGGCGCGAAGGAGTAATCCGTCGTGCTCAGGCTGGCGATCGTCACCGGCCGCCAGGTGATGTTGCGCACCTTCGCCCGGCTCTCGGTGCTCTCGTGCACGGGGATGGGCGCGAAGGGCACCGGCGTCGGCTCGAAGACGAAGGCGCTGGCCACCGAGTTGCCCGCCAGCTGCGCCGTGGTGGGCGTGCACCCCTCGCAGGCCCGCACCTCCACCAGCGCGCCCATCTGGCCCAGGTCGCGCGGCAGGTACTTCGTGCGCACCTCCTGCGTGCTGAAGGGCGGGATGGTGACGACATCCGTGGAGAACGGATCGGAGCCGTCACCGGCCACCTTCACCGTGAGCGGCAGGTCCACCGGGTTGGTCACGGTGAGCGTCAGCGTCCGGTCGCTCTCGACCTCCAGCGTCTCGAAGTCCAGCACGGGCGGGGCGATGCGGATGGGCGTCGGAGCGCCCTGGCCGCGCACCCTCACGGTGCTCTCGGCGCCGGTGTTGGCGTCCGTCGCCACGCGCAGCTGCTCCTCGATGAGGCCCTCGCGCAGCGGGTGGAAGCGCACCGCCACTTCCTTGGCCTCGCCCGGCATCACCCGGCCGCCCTCCACCAGCTCCACCTCATAGGAGGCGTTGCCCTCCAGGGCCAGCGCCTCCAGCGCGGAGAAGGGCACGTAGCCCACGTTGCGGATCAGCACCTTCTGCTCCCGCCACTCCCCGACGGGCACCTCGCCGAAGTCGAGCTGATCCTTGTCGACCACCGCGGCCGCCTGCACCGAGCGAGTGTTCCCCGGCTCGTGGCACGCCGCCGTCATGGCTGTCAGCACCGCCAGCCCGATGACCCGTCCCCAGCCCCGCCCCTGCCTCATCGTCGCTCCCGCCCTTGTCCTTGCCCGCCTGCGCGTGCTCATCCACGCCTGGCTGATCCAAAGGACGTACCAACGCGCGAGCCGCCCCAGCCCCTCGGAAGATCAGGGGCTTGCGAGGATCAGTCGCCAACCGTTGCCGGGAAGGGAACCGCCTTGCCCTTCGGGGTGGAAAGTCTTTTCCCCACCGGAGGGAGGGTGAGCTGGGTTTTTTCCCTACCCCTGGGGCTGAGCCGAGGCTCCGCGGATGAAGTGCTCCGCCGCGCGAGCCACGGCCTCTGGCTGCTCCAGGTGGACGTGGTGCCCACCGGACAAGGTGAGCACTTTGGGAGAGCGTAGAGCGAGCAGGCGGGCTTTCGCTCGGGCGTCATCCATGGGGATGCCCTGGCTGCCGTGGATCACCTGCACCGGGCAGGTGACGGCGGAGGAGACGACGAGCCACTGGGCCTCGTCCCAGCTCACGCCGAAGCGGCGGCGGTGGCGCGGATCGAAGCGGAAGCGGTAGCCGCCCTCGGAGGACTCGGAGCCGTGGCGGGCCAGGTGGAGCGAGGCGGCCTCGGTGAGCGTGGGGTTGTTCTCCCGGAGCCGGGCCGCGGCGGCCTCCACGGTGGGGTAGTGCTTGCGGTGCGGCGGGCGTTGCGAGTCATCCAGGAAGGAGCGCAGCCGCTCCAGCGCCTCGTCCGGGTTGCCGCCCCAGGGGCCCAGGCTCTCCAGCAGGGTGAGGCTCTTCACCCGCGTGGGGCGCGCCGCGGCGTAGGCGGTGCCGACGATGCCGCCGAGCGAGTGCCCGATGATGTGCACCTCGCTCAGCTTGAGATCGTCCAGGACGGCCTCCACGTCCAGCAGGTAGTCCGGGAAGGAGTAGTGGGCGCCCAGGGGGATGTGCTCGCTGCGCCCCATGCCTCGGAAGTCGAGCAGGAGGATGCGCCAGGCGTCCGGCAGGTGCTCCAGCACCCAGTCGAAGGTGTGCGAGTGGTCCAGCCAGCCGTGGAGGAACAGCACGGCGGGGGAGCCCTTCGGGTTGCGCTCGCGAACGTGGACGGCGACGGCCTGGGAGAGAACGGTGAAGGACTCGAAGGATGGGGGCACTCAGGTCTCCTGGGCCCCCGCTTAGCCTGTTCTCAGGGCTCGGGCCACTCCCACGCGGAGCGGTATCCGCCAGAGGCCTGCGTCCCCTCGATGAAGCGGGCGTAGAAGGCGTGGCCGCTGAGTGTGGCCGAGTCTCCCACCACGAAGAGGTGCCGCCGGGCGCGGGTGAGGGCCACGTTCATGCGGCGCAGATCCGTGAGGAAGCCCAGGTGGCCCTCGGAGTTGGAGCGGGTGAGGGTGACGAGGATGGCGTCCTTCTCGCGGCCCTGGAAGGCGTCCACCGTGTCCACCTCGACGTCCGGAGAGAGGGCCTCCACGCGCTCGCGCAGCTGGAAGGCCTGGGCGCTGTAGGGGGTGATGACGGCCAGCTCGCGGGGAGAGAGCCCCGCGGCCAGCAGCTCCTTCACGCGGGCGATGACGAGGTCCGCCTCGCCGGTGTTGAAGAGGCTCTGGGTGCTCTCCTCCACCTGCTCGTCGAAGCCCTTCCCGGCGGTGTCGAGGAAGAGGACGGGCGGTGCGTCCACCTGCGCGCCCGGGGAGAGGACGTCGGCCAGGGTGCGCTCCGCCACGCTGGCGTGGGCGCGCAGCTCGCCGCCGTACATCTCGCGCGAGGGGAAGTCCATGATGCGGGCGTTCATCCGGTACTGCTCGCGCAGCATGCGCTTCACGCCCTCGCCGTGGTCCTGGAGCAGGCGCTCGAAGAGGCTGGTGCCGAGCCCGGCCTTGGCAGCCTCCTGGGAGAGGACGGTGGGCGGCAGCTGCTTCGGATCTCCGGCGAGGATGACCTTGGGGGCGCGCAGGAAGCCCAGCAGCGTGAGGGGCTCGGTGGCCTGGGTGGCCTCGTCGATGAGGGCGAGATCGAAGGACTCGGGGGCGAGCAGGCCGGACTGGAGGCTGGCCAGGGTGACGCAGACGACCTGGGCGCGCTCGAGCACGGCGCGCACGGCCTTGCGCTCCAGGGCGCGGGCCTCGTCCATGAGCCCCTTGGCCTCGGTGGAGGAGGCGCGGGCGTTGGAGAAGCGCTGGCGGCTGCGGCCCTGGGTGCGCTGGCGGCGCGCGTAGCCGAACAAGTCGAAGGCCTCGTCGAAGAGCTCGCGCGAGAGGATGCGGTCGGGGTGCTCCTCGACGACGATGTCCAGGGTGTGCTCCTGGAGTCGGGCGGCGACGCGGGCCGGGTGGCCCACGCGGATGGCGCGCAGGCCCTGGTTCAGGCACAGCTCCAGCAGGTGGTCCACGGCGGCGTTGCTGGCGGCGGTGCACAGCAGGCGCTCGCCGCGCGCCACGGCCTGGACGGCCACCTCCGCGAGCACGGTGCTCTTGCCCGTGCCGGGAGGGCCGTGGACGAGGAAGAAGTCCTCGGCGGCCAGGGCGCGGGCCACGGCATCGGCCTGCTCGGGGTTGAGGGGGCGGGTGGGCTCGAGCTCCTTCGGCTTGTCGAAGCGCGGCGGCTCGTTGCCGAGGAGCACCTCCCGCTTGCGACGCTCGGCGCCCTTGTCGAGCGCCTTGACGCGATCCAGCCCGGCGCGCACGCGCTCATAGGTGACGTCGTTGGGGACGATGTCCAGGCGGAGCAGGCCCTCGTGGATGAAGGGCGGTGGGGAGCGGTCGAAGGCGAGCTGGAGGCGGGTGCGGGTGGCGCGGGAGACGAGCGCGCGAGCGGGCTCCTTGACCTCGGCGCGGCGAGGCATGACGGCGACGAGGTCGCCGTTGTTGAGCGGAGAGGGGAACGGGGCGCGGTCGGCGCGGGCGAGCGTGAGGAGGATGCGCCCGCCGAGGCCCACCTCTTCCTCGACGCTTTCCAGATCGAGGACGGACAGTCCGTGCTCCGCGCGCTCGCGCAGGGTCATGCTCTGGGCGAGGGCGGCGGAGCGGGCGCGCTCGGCATCGCGCTCCATGGCGAGGAGCCGGCCGAGCTGGTCGAAGAAGGAGACGTCGCGAGGCATCAGGGAGTGCCCCCATCTTTCCGGCTCTGTTGCGCGATGGACTCCGGGACGAGGACCAGGCTGGGGGAGCCATTGCGCGGCTCCTGTACGACGAACCGGGCCTCCGCGCGCAAAAACCGTGCGACGGGAGGGAGGATGAAGTCTCCCTTGGCGCGCGGGAAGTGGAGGCTCTTCACGACCTTCCGCTCGTGCACGAAGACGAGCAGGTTCTCGCTGTCCAGCTGCACATCCCGGGCATCGAGCCACACGAAGCCCAGCTGCTTGTGCATCTCGTCGGCGGCGGAATAGGGGCCGAAGATGTGGAGCTCGCTCCAGGCGAAGTCGGTCACGTCCTCCATCTTCAGGGGCTGACGGTTCCCGGACGCCGTGCGGATGGCCTGCTCGAGCTTCCCCTCGAGCGCGTTGCTCCGCTCACAGCCCGCCCACAGCCCGCCGCACACGAGCAGGGCCACCACGACTCCCGGGGGCCACCCGGACTTCCGAACACTGCGCTCACGCATGTCTGGAATCTATCGTGTCCGCTGTGGCTGCCGAGCAATCAGGCGCCGGATTCTTGGAGGGCACTCGTGCAGCCGACCCCGGTCATGCGCTTTCGGGTGCCTGGGCCCCGATCCAGGTCATGCACACCCTCACATCGCTCTCAAAGGGAGGAAGTATCCATGAACGCGATGTGGACTGGCTCGGCGCTGACGCTGCACAACCTGGGACTGGCGGCGGGCTTCGGTGGATCGCTCTTCGGACAGATGGCGCTGCACCCGGCGGTGCGGACCATCGATGATACGAAGGAGCGCGGTGAAATCCTGAACAAGGCCTGGATGGGCTTCAGCCCGGTGAATGCCTTCGCGCTCGGGTCCGTGGCGCTGACCTGGGTCATCGGCCGCAGCGCGCTGTCGGGCGGGGAGATCGACGACGAGACGCGCGGCCTGGTGCTGGCCAAGGATGCGCTGGTGGCGCTCTACACCGTGGCTGGCATCGGCTCGCTCATCGTCGGGCGGGTGTGGGGCATGCGTGAGCCGCCGGTGGAGTCGGGCAACGAGCCCGCGGCCGAGACGTCCGAAGTGGACGTCAAGGCGCAGAAGGCGGTGAACTGGCTGGGCCGGGTGAACATCGTCGCGGCCGCGGGCATCATCGCCCTCACCGCGATCCTCAACATCAAGGCCGGGCGCTCCCAGAAGTGGAGCCTCCTGAGCGCGATCCTCCCGTAGGACACGCACTCAGCGTGGTCTCATGACGTGCGCGGAGCGAGGGGCTCTTCCGACGAGGGGCCCCTCCTTCGCGTCTGCTCCACGGGACAGGCGGGAGAGCGTCAGCCGGGTCAGGATGTCCCGTCTGGAATGGCTCCGCCATGGAACTCGTCCTCTTCATCGGCCTGCAGGGATCTGGCAAGAGCAGCTTCTACCGGGAGCGCTTCGCCGACTCGCACGTGCTGGTGAGCAAGGATCTCTGGCCGCACGCTCGCAGGCGCGAGGCCCGGCAGCAGCGCCTCATCTCGGAGGCGCTCGCGGCGGGTCGCTCGGTGGTGGTGGACAACACCAACCCTACTCCGGAAGGGCGTGCTCCCCTCATCGCTGTCGGCAAGGCGCATGGCGCGCGAGTCGTCGGCTATGCCTTCGAGTCGCGCCTGGAGGACTGCCTGGCACGCAACGCCCGGAGGGAAGGGCGCGCCCGCGTGCCCGAGGTGGCGCTCTACGCGACCCGGAAGGTGCTCCGCTGGCCGAGCCTCGCCGAGGGCTTCGACGCGCTGTTCTTCGTCCGTTTCACCCCTGAAGGAACCACTGAAGTCACCGATTGGAGGGAGTCATGAACCCAGATGAGCTCGCGGACCGGATGCGCCAGGGCGAGGTGTTCCACTCGCTGCGCATGCTGCCGGGCGCCTGGGTGGTGCTCCGCGTGGATGGCCGGGGCTTCTCCCGCCTCACGGAGGAGCGCTACGAGAAGCCCTTCGATGCCCGGTTCCACGAGGTGATGGTGCGCACGGCCAGCACGCTGCTGGAGGAGCTCCAGGGCATCTACGCCTATACGCAGAGCGATGAGATCTCCGTGCTCTTCCGGCCGGAGTGGTCGCTCTTCGACCGGGAGGTGGAGAAGCTCGTGTCGATCTCGGCGGGTCTGGCGAGCGCCACGTTCACGCACGGGGCGGGGGCGCCGGCGACCTTCGACGGCCGGGCCTGGCTGGGCGTGGATGTGGGGGCGGTGGTGGACTACTTCCGCTGGAGGCAGTCGGACGCCACGCGCTGCGCGCTGAACGGCTGGTGCTACTGGACGTTGCGCAAGGAGGGCTGGAGCGTGCGCAAGGCCACGAGCGAGCTGGACGGCGGCACGGTGGGGGCCAAGAACGAGCTGCTCTTCCAGCGGGGCATCAACTTCAACGAGCTGCCCCTCTGGCAGCGGCGCGGCACCGGCATCACCTGGGAGCGCTACGTGAAGGAGGGCGTGGACCCGCGCGATGGCCGGCGGGTGCCCACCGAGCGCCGTCGGCTCAAGGTGGACTCCTCACTGCCCATGAAGGAGGAGTACGAGGCCTGGATCCGGCGCGTCGTGGAGGACTCGGAGCGCCGGGCGCAGGGCTCGGAGTGAAGGACTCACCGGGACACGCGGTGGATGCCCCAGCCCTCCTGAAGCCCGGCCGCCAGGCGGACGGGCAGCAGGGGACAGGCCTCAGAGCGCGAACTCGATGCCCAGCGTGAGGCCGAGGCGCAGGCCGGAGGTGCTCCAGTTCTTCTCGAACTGGAGGCCCTCGATGTCCTCGTTCGTGGCGAAGAGGTAGAGCTTCTCGAGCTGGCCGGACAGGTCCGCGCGCAAGAGGATGTGCTCGCTCATCCGCCGCCGCACTCCCGCCGACAGGCCTCCGAGCCAGCCGGTGCGCGGCACGCTCCACACGCCGACGCCCTGGACCTGGAGCCGGTCGATCTCCTGGTCGAACTCGCGGCCCGGGAGGAGCAGCGCCAGGCCCACCCGAGCGCCGAACACCACCTCCAGCTGGTTCGCGACGGGCAGGCCGTACTCACCCGTCACCAGCGCCTGGCCCAGCAGACCGAACCCGAAGGTGCGATCCCCGCCAGCGCTGTAGTTGCCGAACAGCCGTACGGCTCCGCCGATGCGCGCTCGATCCTTGAAGACGGGCGCCGGGACGCTCATGGAGAGCGTGGCCGACAGGAACGTGGCGCTGCTGTAGTCGAAGGACTCGTCCACCCGCGAGGCGTTGATGGCCTGCGAGCCCGTCATCCGCGAGTTCTCGATGAAGAGATCCAGCCCGACACCGATGCGCATCCGCGACTGGGCCTCGGCTCGCTCCTGCGCCTGGATCTGCGACTGGGGCAGCGGCCGGTCCGGGGCCTTGGGCTGCGCGACGACCTTGTCGGGCGCCTTGGACTTCGGCGGCGTCTTCGGCTGGGCCGGCGTCTTCGCCTGGGCGGGTGCCTTCTCGGGCGCCTTCTCCGGAGCAGGGGCCTTCTCGGGCTCTTCGAGCTTCTGCGGCGCCGGCTCCGCGGCCTTCTGGGGAGCCTCCTCCGGAGCCTTCTGCGCCTCCGGTGTCTTCTCGGGCTCCGCGGGCGGAGTCTTGGCCTTGGCCTTGGTCTTCTTGGACTTCGCCTTCGCCTTGGCCTTCGTCTGCGTCTGCGTCCTGGACTTCGTCTGCGCCTCGGCGTGCATGGGCAGCGAGGAGCACAGCAGCATCAGGACGGGGAGCGCCTTCCAGAGGGCTTGCGGAACGGGCAGGGAGCGCATACGGGGCACGCGGAAGTGGGTAGGCGTTGAGCCTAGAACAGAATGCCCACGTTCCGGTGCCGCTCGTTCCGCGTTCGGGCAGGGCGGAAAAGATCCACCAAGCGGTCATCCCACGGGCCGGGTGGGGTTGGACCTCACCAGCCACACCCGGAGCGTGAGTGAGCGCCTACGCGATGATCGGTGGCTGACCGATGGGGTGCTCCGCGGGGTCGGGCGCCTCGTGGATGCCGGGAGGCTGGGCCTCCGGCTCGGTACGGCGCTCCGGGTCCTCTACGGACGGGTCTCGCCGAGGTGGTTCAACCTCCGGAGGCTGACGGTTCGGCGGATCGATCTCCGGCTGGTGTCGTCGGGGAGGATCGACCTCCGGCGGTCCCCGCTCGGGCTCCTGCTGGGGTGACTTTCGAGGCTCCGGCTCCTTTACGGGCGCGCCGGGGCTCTTGGGCAGTTTCTCAGGCATGTGTCCCCTCCTCCTGACCTGGCAACCTGCTCATCCCGGAGCGGCCCGTGAACCCGCTCGGGGGAGAGGGGCTCTCCTGCCTGCCTGCACGCTGGGTCAAGCGGCTCGATTCCTGTCAGGCCGGCGAGGCCTTCGCCTCAAGGGGCGGCAGAGCCCTTGCCCTGGGGGCCCGAGAGGTAGTCCACCGCGAGGTGAGAGAGGAGCCGCACGCCCACGGGAAGAGTGCGCTCGTCCACGAAGAAGCGTGGCGAGTGGTTGGCCGGTGCTTCCTCGAGGTCCTTTCCCTCGGGGGTTGCGCCGATGAAGAGGAACACGCCGGGGACACGAGCCTGGAAGGCGGAGAAGTCCTCGGAGGTGGTGCTCTGCGTGCCGGGAGACATCTTCTGGCCGGCGATCCGCTCCACGGTGGGACGCATGCGCTCCACGAGCGAGGGATCGTTGTAGGTCACTCCGTTGCCAGTGCTGATCTCCACCTCCGCCGTGGCTCCCGCGCTCTGGGCAATGCCTTCGGCGAGTCGGCGCACGCGCTCGTGGATCTGCTGGCGCATCGCCTGATCGAAGGTGCGGATGGTCCCCTTCATGGTGACGGCGTCGGGGATGATGTTACCGCGCACGCCGCCGGTGATGCTGCCGACCGTGATGATGGCGGGGCTGGCGGTGAGGTCCACCTGGCGGCTCACCACGGTCTGGAGCCCGAGGACGATCTGCGACGCGACGACGATGGGATCCACTCCGGCCCAGGGCAGCGCGCCGTGCGTCTGGCGGCCACGCACGATGATGGTGAGCCCGTCGGAGCTGGCCATGAATCCGCCCGGTCGGTAGACCACGTGGCCTGCGGGATGACCGCCGATGACGTGCACTCCAAAGATGGCGGAGGGTGTGGGGTTCTCGAACGCTCCATCACGAAGCATGGCCACGGCGCCACCGGGACCGGTGCCGGAAGCCTCCTCGGCGGGCTGGAAGATGAACTTGACCGTACCCGGGAGGGTAGCGCGCATGCTGGCGAGTACCTCTGCCGCGCCCATGAGCATGGCCACGTGCGTGTCATGGCCGCACGCGTGCATCACGCCCACCTCCTGGCCGTTGTACTGGGCGCGCACGGTGGACTTGAAGGGGAGGTCCACCTGTTCGGTGACCGGGAGCGCGTCCATGTCCGCCCGGAGTGCCACCACGGGACCCGTGCGACCGCCGCGAAGGATGCCGACGACGCCTGTGCCTCCGACGCCGGTGCGGACCTCGATACCCAGGCTGCGGAGGTGGTCCGCCACCTTCTGGGCCGTGCGCGTTTCCTGATGGGAGAGCTCGGGGTGCTGGTGGATGTCGCGTCGCCACTCCACCACCTTGGGGTCCACCTTGGTCGCGTGGCGCTCCACGTCCCGGCTCAGGGCGGACCGAGCACTGGCGGGCAGGGAGAGCAGAAGCGTGAGGAACAGGCTCGTGGAGGCGTTGGTCATGAGGAGGGAAAGGCGCAGGGCCTGCTTCTTCGAGAGTGTGCGGAGCCGAGGGGATGAGAGGAGCGACGATACGGCCCTGTAACGCGTTGAGCCAGATCAGGATGTTGCAAGGGATCACTCACTCGATTCCTCACCGTGTATCCGCAAGCTCAGTGAGTGAGGACCTGATCTTTGCTGCCCTGTTCTGGCACGTGTTAGCGTGAAGCCGTGTCCCCGCATCGCCAATCCGATACAGAACCTGGGGCTCAACGGCTCCACAGAACCGTCGATATTCCTCAAGCGGATCGTCTTGAGAACGTCCGGCAGTTCGCGGCTGCGATCAGGGACGGCATCTATCATCCTGTGACGCTCCTCGAGCTACTGGACGTGGATGCGCGGCACTTTGCGTACTATCGGCAGGCCGCGACGATCCTGGGCATGATCACCAGGACCGCGGACAGCCGGGTGGCTCTTTCCGAGCAGGGTAAGAGTCTCTTGGCAACTCCTGAGCGCTCCGAAGCCGAACGGCTGTGTTTCCGAGAGGCTATTCGCTCGGCACGGGCTCTCAAGCCGTTTCAGTCCTTCTTTGAAGGAGAAGACATTCCTTTCGAGCAGGTGGCGGATCGTCTGCAGCGCCTGACCGGACTTGCGCCGAGCACGGCGGAGCGAAGGACGCAGACGCTGTTCCAGTGGAGGAAATACATCCAGGGGGATGCCCACCGGGCGGTAGGGCCACAGGTCCCGGCTCTGACGAGCCAGCTCGAGAGTCTCATTGCGCGTCACAACGCGCTGGCAAAGCAGAGCTTCCTGGAGTGGATGCAGAAGATGGATCCCACCGCCTTCGAGCATCTGGTGGGAAGGCTGGTTCAAGCGATGAACCACTTGGAAGTCGTCGTACAGGGTGGCCCGGGTGACGGAGGCGTGGATATCCGAGCCGTGAAGATCGATCAGTGGAACCATCCGACCCACGTGGCCATCCAGGTCAAGCGCTACAGCGAGACCAACAGCGTGGGACGCAAGCAGGTGGATGAGCTCATTGGCGTGATGACTCGGGAGCGATTGGCCTCGGGCATTCTGGTGACGACCGCGGACTTCTCGGCCCAGGCGCAAAAGGCTGCCGCTGAGGAGCCGAGGCTCCAGCTCGTGAATGGTGCGAAGTTGGTGGACCTGCTGGCCCGCCATGGGGTTGGCGTGAAGTACGGAAAGTACGGCGAGATCGTGCTCGCCTCCGCAAGCGAGCAAGCACGCACGCCGGACTCCGAGCATTGAACGGCGGGGAGCTTGAATGGGCTCGCCTGCTCAATGCTGTTCTTCTTGGGAGAGCGGGACGGCCGGCGCGGGAGGACCCATCCGCTGATGGGGGGACCCGCGCCGAGACGAGGGGCCCGCGACCTGTGCGCCCCGAACGTGAGCCCGTAATTGAGGCACCCGAGATCCGGAGTGTTCCACGGGCCAGCACTCAACCCGAGTCCCGGCTCATTGGCGGCACCACCGTCCACAGGCGGGGCTTGTCGTACCGAGGCGGAATCAGCCCGATCGGCCAGCCCTCGACGCTCACCTCCGCGTATCGCCAGGAGCGGCCACCATGGCGCAGCGTGGTGCCGCTGCCCGGGAGCCCGATGCCCACGGCCGCGTGCGCGAGCGGATCCGAGAAGAGCACGACCGCATCGATTCCCACCTGGCGCAGCAGCATCACCGCGAGCAGGGCCTTGGAGTCGCAGTCTCCGCTGTTCCTGGCGGGCACCAGCGCTGGCGGAGTGACGCCGAAGGGGACCTCGAGCTCGGGCAGCTCGTACTTGATGCGCTGCACGAAGCCGATGATGAGCTCCGCCGCCTGGGCCGCGCTGAGCTGGCGAGCGCGGGTGAACGCCAGGAAGCGCTCGCCCAGCTCCTCCACCGGCTCGGGGTTCATGCGCATCAGCTCCTCGTAGATGCAGCGCATGTCCACCCGACACTCGGGCGGAGCTCGGAAGGTGAAGCGGTCCCGGCTGAGCGCGCGGAAGTGCATCCGCCGCCCGAGCGCCTCGTCGTCTTCCTCTATCTTCTCGATGAGAGAGGGCCCCAGCCCGTACACGACCTGATGCCGGGAGGGCTTCAACCCCTCCACGCTCCAGACGTACGTCTGCGCCTGACCCAGCGGAGTGCCCGGCGGGGCGAGCACCATGCCCAGGTCCGTGACCGGCGGGGAGGGTGACGATTCGGAGGTGCGAGTGCCCAGGTAGCCCAGGAGGTGCGCCATCCACAGGCAGCAGCAGCCCGCGAGGAGCACCCACGCGATGCGCCTCAGCCACTTCACCGTCGCGGAGCTGGAAGGGGAGGAGGAAGGATCCACGCGGCGTCCTCCTCACGCGGGCGAGCGCAGCACCGCGTCGGGGAGCTGCGGGAAGGGGATGAGGCCGTTGAGCGCCGCCTGGAGCCCCGGCGCGGTGAGCAGCGCAATCACCACGAGGATCGCGGACAGCACCAGGGCCAGCGCGACGTTGCCCTTGCGGACCTCCGCCAGCTCGTCCAGCCCCGGCGTCATCTTGTCGAACAGCACCACGCCCACGGCGAGCACGGCGGTGCCCACGCCCAGCGACAGCACCACGTGGAGCAGGGCGAACAGCATCAGCTTGCCCACCATCAGCGGCTGGAACGGCGGAGTCCGCAGGGTGAGGTCCATCGCATCGAACGTCGCCTGGATGGCATGCTGCACCAGCAGCCCGAGCGCCAGCAGGCTGGACGCGTGGACGATGCCCGCCGCGGTGTTGCCCTTGCGCAAGTCCTCCACCGCGTCCGTGCCGAGCAGGCGGTTGAGGCCGCGGAACGCGAGCCAGATGCCCAGGGCGGCCACCAGGCCCCCGAAGACGATCTTGACCAGGCCGACCGAGACGAGCGTGAGGTTCATTGCCTACACACGGTAGCTCTTTACGATGCCAACCACCCGTTCCGTCACCGCCTGGAGCTCCGCGGTGGCCTGGTGCGTGGAGGCCAGCCGCGCCACCGACTGGCGGGCCAGCGCGTACGCCTCGTCCCCGTCGAGGACCGCGATGTACAGCCAGTCCGAGCCCTGGAAGCTCTCGTTGGCCGCCCGCTGGAAGCGCCAGGGCGTGCAGCCGCTCCAGGATTCCTGCACCTTGGCCAGGTGGGCACTCTCGGCGCGCGCGGAGGCGCTGGCGGTCAGCAGGAGCAGGGCGCTTCAGAGCATGAGGCGTCTCATCAGGAACTCCCGGAGGGGTGAGTCGCGGGCAGCGGGCCCGCGAGCGAGCGCAGCGTGGTGGCCAGCTCCTCCAAGGAGAGGCTCCAGCGGGTGGCGCCGGCCCGGAGCGCCGCCTTGGGCATGCCGGCGACGACGCAGCTGTCCGGGTCCTGCACGAAGGTGAGGCCCCCCGCGTCGTGGATGGAGCGCAGGCCCGCCGCGCCATCCCGGCCCATGCCGGTGAGGACGACTCCGCCCGTCAGCGCTCCGAAGGCGCGCGCCAGCGAGCTGAGGAGCTTGTCCCCCGAGGGGTAGAGCACCTCGGTGGCGGGCTCCAGGGCGAGCTGACCGGTGGGCTCCAGCGTCAGGTGGTGCCGGTCCGGCGGCAGGTAGACATGGCCCGGCTGAGGCCAGGCTCCCGGGCGCGCCAGCTCCACCGGCAGGTGCGAGGCGTCGGACAGCCAGCGGACCAGGCTGGTGGTGAAGCCTCCCGAGAGGTGCTGGGCGATGAGCAAGGGGAAGCGCACGCCCGGTCTCAGCAGGGACAGCAGCGTGGCCAGCGCGGGAGGCCCTCCGGTGGAGGCCACCACCCCGAAGCCATGCAGCCGCCCGCCCGCCGGGAGCGTCCGCGCGGAGCTCATGCCGCGCCAGGGACGGCGGCGCACGACAGGCACCTCCGCCATCAGCCGGATGGCTCTGAGCAGCTGCTCGCCGAAGGCATCGAGCCCCGCCGCGGACGTGGGCTTGCGCAGCACCTCCAGCGCGCCGTTCCGCTTCGCATGGAAGGAGAGGCCCGCCTCCGAGGTGTGCGTCGTCACCAGGATGCGGCAGGGAGCCTCCGTCATGAGCTGGTTGGTGAGGGTGATGCCGTCCAGGTGAGGCAGGAGCGCATCCAGGATGACGACGTCGGGGTGCTGCGCGTGCACCAGCTCCAGCGCCTCCCTGCCATCGTGGGTGTGGCCCACCAGCTCTAGATCGGGCGCGCGGGCGATGAGCTCGACGAGCGCCTGCTCCAGCGAGGGCGAGCCTTCCGCGAGGAGGATGCGGATGCGTGGGCTCATGCGCGCACCCAGGGCCGGGCCAGGAGCTCCTCGACGGCGTCGAGCAGCCGGCCCGCCCGGCACTCGCGCTTGCTGAGGAAGGCATCCGCGCCCGCCTCGAGCCCGGCCTCCTGCTCCGCCAGGGTGTCCTGCGCGGAGACCAGGAGCACGGGCATGGCCCGCGTCGAGGGCTGGGCCCGGAGCCTGGCCGTGAACGCATGGTCGCTCATCTCCGTCATGCTCACGTCCGCCACCACCAGATCGAAGGTCGCCCACGAGAGCAGCTGCAGCGCCTGGGCGCCCGAGGCGCTGGTGTGGACGCGGAAGCCTCCCGCCTCCAGCACGGTCCGGTGGGGGGCGCGAGCGGTGAGCGAGAGCGCCAGCCGCCGCCCTCGCGCCAGCAGGATGACCACGCGCAGCTCGTCCGAGGTGTTGCCGGGCAGCACGTTCAGGCGCGAGCACAGGTCCACCACGGGCAGCCGCTCTTCGCGGAGCTCCAGGAGACCTGCCGTCAGGGACTCTGGCGCCGCGCTGCAGACGGACTCCACCCCGGACAGGGGCAGCCCGAGTCGGTGCTCGCCCGCGCGCACCACGAGCACCGGCGTGGTGCCCAGGTCCGCCACCTCGGGAGGGCGGCGCAGCAGGGCGGCGCGCTCCTCGAGCTCGGCACGAGCCTCTTCAGGGACTTCGTCGTGCAGGGGCAGGAGCTTCATGACGAGGAGGAGACGGGTGCTCCGGCCTGGGCCGGGAGCCAGGGCTCATGGAACCGCCCCGGAGCGACGAGCGCCTCGGGAGAGAGCAGGGGAAGGAAACCCTCCGGTGTCTGGAGCAGCGCGTACAGGGCCTCTCGGAAGGCGGGGGAGGGACTTCCGCCCAGCGCTTCGGTGGGGTGGATGGCGCTGGCGGGGAACTCCTGCGGGTCCTTCACCTCGTCCACGCACAGGGCGAGCCGCTGGCCGTGCAGCTCCACCACCACGAGCTTGCGTCGCAGGTGCCCCACGCCGTGGGGGACGCCGAAACGGCGGGCCAGGTCCAGCACCCGGATGGGCTCGCCGTGCAGCTCGATGTACTGGTTGAGGTAGGAGGGGCTGCCCGGAATGGGGCGCGTGGCTGGCAGCAGCAGGACGTTCCGCACGCAGGCCAGGGGCACGGCGAGCTGCAGCTCCCCCACGCGCATTGGAAGCACCTGCAGCTCACCCGGCTCCGAAGCGGCGCGGGTGTGGGCGATGACTTGATCCACCGTGCGCACGAGCTCATCGGCGCGCAGGGGCTTGGGCAGGAAGGCCACCGCGCCACGTCCCACCAGCGCCTCGCCCCGAGCGCGCTCCGAGGAGACGATGATGACCGGGAGCGAGGCCCACTCCGGGCTCACCTGAAGCCGGGCAACCACCTCCGCGCCGTCCAGCTCCGGCATGGAGAGGTCCAGCAGCAGCGCGGCGGGTCGCAGCGTGCTCAGCCGCTCGAGCGCCTCACGCCCGCGGGTGGCGGTGTCCACCTCGTACCAGCGGCCCAGCGCCGCCCGAGAGAAGGCGAGGATGGCTTCGCTGTCGTCCACGTGCAGTACGCGTGGCCGGGCCATGGCACATCACACCCCGACGGACTTGCCCGGCGCCGAGCCGCTCGAGGACGCGGGAGCCGAAGGTGACACGAGCTCGTCCTGGACGGGCACGGGGATGTTCAGGGCGTGGCACACCACTTCCGTGAGGGCCATGCTCCCGATGGGCTTGTGGATGAGCGTCGTGGCGCCCGCCTCCGCGGCCTGGGTCTCCAGGTGGGGTGACTTGTCCGCGGTCAGCAGCATGATGGGCACTCGGCGGACCTCGTCGCGATCGTCCGCGCGCACCCTGCGGACGAACTCCATGCCGTTCATGCCGGGCATGTTGACGTCCGCGATGACGAGGTCCACGGGGCTGGCTCCCAGGATCCGGAGCGCTCTCTCCGCTCGGTCCGCATCCAGGAACTCCAGCTTCAGCGTCATCAGATACACCCGGATGATGTATCGGATGGAGTCGCTGTCATCGAGGATGAGCACGGTCCGTCCCATGGTCCCTCCCAGCCCCTGCGTGAGGTACTCATTCCATTGTAGCCAGAGGCACGCGGGTAGGAGCTTCGGCGCTCAGCGAGAAAATGTGCGGTGGGCCACGGCTTTCAGACAGGGACGCTGCACAAATCCACTCGCTACCGAGCGTCGCGAAGTCTCCAGACGAGGAAGGTGTGGACGCGTCGGCCTCGGAAGTCTGCGGGCAGCTCCACGGGACCCTCGACCGTGGTGAAGCGCGCGGTGAGCTCCTCGGGAGGCTCGCGCCCCTCGGAGTACCAGAGCGCATCCTGCCCTCGAGCCACCTCGGGCCTCGGCCACAGGTCGTACTGGCTCATGCGTCCGCCGCCCGCCGTGTCCGCCGTCACTCCGGCGTAGCGCACGGCCTGCGAGGCGAGCTGGTAGCTCGGTGCGTAGACGACGGCGACACTCCGCGCGTCGGTGCCCGGGAAGAGCCGCTCCGGCTCGGCGAGCGCGGAGAGGACGCTCCAGCCGTGGGTGCGCGCCAGCGGCACGTCCCGCTCGAAGCGCAGCAGGGGGAAGAGCAGGTGCGAGCCCACCGCCAGGATGATGGCGAGCCCGCTGAGCGTCGCCGCGCGGAACCACACGGGCCGCATCCCCGCCACGCCCACGCAGGCCGCCACGTAGGCCGCCGCGGGCCAGTTGGCCTCGCCCCGCGTGCGCAGCGCCGCGTAGCCGAAGAAGAGCAGCGGGACCACCGCCGCGGCTCGCAGGAGGAACTGCTCGCGGGGGCCACGGACGGCGTACACCAGCGTCAGGGGGAGCAGCACGGGGCCTCCCAGCGCGAGCTGGCCGCCGAGGAACTCCGCGAAGGACGCGAGCCCTCCGGTGCCGCCCAGCCCGTGGCGGAGCTGGAAGGCGAAGCCCACCCACTCCCGCTGGGCATTCCACAGCACCACGGGCAGGAAGAGCCCGGCGCCCAGCAGCGCCGTCACCCACGCTCCCGCCGGCAGCCGCCGCATGCGCACCGCCGTGGCGAGGAAGGCCACCGCGAGCAGCACCCCCGGGTACTTCGACAGCAGCGCGAGCCCCGAGGCCAGCCCCGCCAGCACCCACCGCTCGCGCCACAGCGCCCACAGCGCGAGCGCCCAGAACAGCAGCAGCGGTGAGTCCGGCGTGGCCCACACCCCGGCCATGGTGCCGGCGGGCACCACGCTCCACAGCGCCGCCGCGCGCCAGGCGGCCTCGCGGCTGCCGTGCACATCCCTGGCGAGTCCCCACACGGCCGCCACCGTGCCCACGCCACACAGCAGCGCCGCGGGCCGGACGCCGACCGCGGCGATCAGCCAGGCGATGAGCGGAGGATGATCGTAGTAGCCCCACGCGAGGTGGCGGGCCCACTGCCAGTAGTACGCCTCGTCGAAGTAGATGTCCGTGCCGAGCGCGAGCACGAGCCGTGCGCCCACGCCCAGCGCGAGCAGGGCGAGACAGGCTCTCAGGGAGACCGTGGCGGGCTGGGCGACGGGAACGGCCACGCCCTGGACAAAGCGCAACCGGAGCCCGTTGGCCAGTGCTCTCTTGTGGCTCTCTCCAGTCGATACCTCCCAGGATGCGCTTGAAAGGGGAGGGTGTGCCTGCTCGCATGCCCTCATGGCCCATCCGCCCTCGTCCCCGTCCGGCAAGAGCAACCGCCTCGCGAGCGAGCCCTCGCCCTACCTGCGCCAGCACGCCACCAACCCCGTGGAATGGTACCCCTGGGGAGACGAGGCCCTCGCGCGCGCCCGCACCGAGGACAAGCCCATCCTGCTGTCGGTGGGCTACTCCGCGTGCCACTGGTGCCACGTGATGGCGCACGAGTCCTTCGAGGACCCCGCCATCGCGCAGCGGATGAACGACTGGTTCATCAACATCAAGGTGGACCGCGAGGAGCGGCCGGACCTCGATCAGATCTACCAGGGCGTGGTGCAGCTCATGGGGCAGGGGGGCGGCTGGCCGCTCACGGTGTTCCTCACGCCGGACCTGCGGCCCTTCTATGGAGGTACCTACTTCCCGCCGATGGACAAGTACGGGCGCCCGGGCTTCCCCAAGCTGCTGGAGGCGCTCCACGACGCGTGGGTGAACCAGCGGGACAAGGTGCTCCAGCAGGCGGGGGACTTCCACGAGGGGCTGGGCGAGCTGGCCGCCTACGGACTGGACGCCGCCCCCGCGACGCTGGCCGTGGCCGACATGGTGAAGATGGGCGAGCGCATGCTGCGCCAGGTGGATCCGGTGAACGGCGGCTTCGGCCGAGCGCCCAAGTTCCCCAACCCCATGGATGTGTCCTTCATGCTGCGCGCGTGGCGGCGCGGGGGCTCGGGCGCGCTCAAGGACGCGGTGATGCGGACGCTGGAGCGCATGGCGCTGGGCGGCATCTATGACCAGCTCGGGGGCGGCTTCCACCGGTACTCGGTGGACGAGCGGTGGCTGGTGCCGCACTTCGAGAAGATGCTCTACGACAACGCCCTGCTCCTCCACCTGTACGCGGAGGCGGAGCAGGTGGAGTCGCGGCCGCTCTGGCGCAAGGTGGTGGAGGAGACGGTGGAGTACGTGCGGCGCGAGATGACGGACGCGCGCGGAGGCTTCTACGCCGCCCAGGACGCGGACAGCGAGGGCGAGGAGGGGAAGTTCTTCGTCTGGAAGCCGGACGAGCTGAAGGTGCTGCCGCCCACGCAGGCCGACCTGCTGATGCGCCACTTCCGTATCACGCCCCAGGGAAACTTCGAGCACGGCGCCACGGTACTGGAGGTGGTCGTCCCCATCGCTCAGCTCGCCCAGGAGCGCGGGCTGCCAGTGGAGGCGGTGGAGGCTGAGCTGGCCGCGGCGCGCAAGGCCCTCTTCGAGCTACGGGAGAAGCGCGTGAAGCCCGGGCGGGACGACAAGCTCCTCGCGGGCTGGAACGGACTGATGATTCGCGGGCTGGCCTTGGCCTCGCGCGTCTTCGAGCGCCCCGAGTGGGCTCGGCTCGCGGCGGGGGCCGCGGACTTCGTGCTCTCGAAGATGTGGGACGGGACGCGGCTGGTGCGCTCGTACGAGGAGGGCGGCAGCCGCATCGACGGCTTCCTGGAGGACTACGGAGATCTCGCCGCTGGCCTCACCGCGCTCTACCAGGTCACCTTCGACGCCAAGTACCTGGAGGCGGCGGTGGCGCTGGTGAAGCGCGCGGTGACGCTCTTCTGGGACGAGGAGAAGCAGGCCTGGCTCTCCGCGCCGAAGGGCCAGAAGGATCTGGTGGTGGCCACCTACTCGCTCTTCGACAACGCCTACCCCTCGGGGGCCTCGACGCTCACCGAGGCCCAGGTGGCGCTCGCCGCGCTCACCGGAGACAAGGCCTGGCTGGAGTCCGCCGAGCGCTACATCACCCGGATGCGCCAGCCGCTCGACGAGAACCCGATGGGCTACGGGTACCTGGCGCTCGCGGCGGACGCGTTCCTGGATGGGGCCGCGGGCGTCACCTTCTCGGGGACGCGCGAGCAGGTGGCTCCGCTGCTGTCCGCGGCGAACCGCGCCTTCGCGCCGACCTTCGCCTTCGGTTGGAAGGAGCCCGGCGCCGCGGTGCCCCCACTGCTGAAGGATATCTTCGAGGCGCGCGAGCCCGTGGGCGGCCTGGGCGCGGCCTACGTCTGTCGCGGCTTCGCCTGCGAGCGGCCCCTCACGGATCCCCAGGCGCTGAGCCAGCGCCTCCAGGCTCCAGCTCATGGAGGCTGAGACTGGCGGCTGAGCTGCCGAAGAGGGCGCGGATCTCCCACCTGCTGCGCCTGGAGCACGCGTTCAGAGTTGAGCGAAGCGGGAATGCCCACGGGTCTTTCCTGTTCGGCGGTGATCTCCGGCTCGTTCCGCGGGCTGAGGCGCTGTCCAACGGGCCGGACGCGGGACTTCCCTCCTTGGGAACAGCGCCTACTCTCTGGCCGGCAACCTCTTCCAGCACGCGCCTGGAAGAGCGGTTACAATCTCGAGCGGGGGCATTTCTTCGATGAGAGTGAGCAGTGCCACGGAGGACCTGCTGGCGGCGTTCGAGGACAGCAGGGTGCTGCTCGACCGTGGAAGGCCGGTGGCTGTATCCACGCACCATGTCGGTACGCTGGTTCTGACCAGTGGCCGCATCGTCGCGTGCAACCCGCTGACGTTGCCCCCGCGCCCGCTGCCTGGGGCGCACCTGCTGGCCCTGCTGGCGCTGGACCACCGCGAGCCGTTCTCGCGCACGGTTCGCCCGGGCCGCTACCCCGTCGTGCTCAGCATCATCCGGTCCGGCCGCGCGGGCTCGCCCACCTCGCACGAGTTCATCGCCATGGCGATGGTCCGCTTCGAGGACGAGCGCCCGGTGCGCTGGGAGATGGCGGCTCGCGGCGAGCGCAGCCCTCAGGCGCTGCGTCCCAATCAGCGCTATGGGTACCGGGCGGATCCGGACATCACCGCGTTCCTCGACGCGGACGTGGTGGAGCGGGTGTCCGACCGGAGCCGCCAGTTCATCGAGACCTTCACGGATGGGGAGACTCCCTCGTGGTCGAGCACGGTGCTGACGCTCGACGCGAAGTCCGGGGCCAACGTCGTGGCCTTCTCCTCCGGCACGCTCGCGCCTTCGTCCATGGCGCACAGCGCCTACTGCTCGTGGTGGGGGCTGGCCGAGGATGGTCGGCCGGTGTGCCTCGTCACGGATCTGCAGCACCTGGATCTGCCGCGGCCGGCGCTGCCGGATGACGCGGAGGCCCGTCTGTCGCGCGTGCGCGAGCTGATGGGACACCTGCGGTACGGCGACGCGGAGATGCGGGGCCGGGCGCTGCGGGAGATTGGCGGCTACGGAGGCGAGGCGCGCGAGGCGGTGGGAGTGCTCATCGGCCGCATCCTCGCTCCCGAGAGTGACCCGGCCGAGCGGGAGTACTCGGCCGCCGCCATCGCGCGAGTGTGCGCGGAAGCGCCGGAGCAGGTGGAGCTGCTGGCCCGGGCGCTGGCCTCGGGCGTGAAGGGCGAGCCCCTGGCGGCGCTGCTGCGCGCGGTGGGGAGCATCGCCGTCTGCTCGAGGGATCCGCAGCGCTTCCAGCCCATCGCCGAGCGCATCCTGGGCGTGCTCATCCAGCGGCTGGAGGACGGAGACCGCAACCTCCAGGCGGCCATCAAGGGCTTCGTGTGGGATCTGGGCGAGCACCGGCCCGAGGCGTGGGAGCTGCTCGTGCGGCTGCTGCGCACGGGGGACCTGGAGCTGCGCGTGTCCGCGGCGCTGCGGCTGAGCCACTCGCGCTCGCCGCTGCACCACGAGGCGGCGCTCGAGACGCTGGCGAACATCATCATCGATGAGGCGATGGACCTGGAGCTGCGGGTGGCGGCGGCCAACTCGCTGAACTCCTTCCCGCTGCTCTCGGTGACGGCCCGTACCGCGCTGTGGCATGCGGCCTCCAGCAAGGAGCCGCTCCTGGCGTGGTACGCGCGGGATCTGCTGCGCCACCACGCCTGAGCCCGGCTGCCTGCTGTCCGGCAGTCCCTGCTTGATTTTCCCAATCCTTTCGCGGCTTTATGGCCGCCAGTGAGGTGCTGGAAACACTTTCCCGGGTGAATCGTACGTGAGGCAGAGGATGGGGAGCCCTACGGACGAAGAGCTCATGGAACGGTTCTGCGACGGTGAACACGACGCCTTCGAGGCCCTCTTCGCCCGGCATGCCGGACGGGTGAAGGGGTTCCTGGCTCGGATGGTGCGTGACGGACCGCTCGCGGAGGACCTGCTGCAGACGACCTTCCTGTCCGTCATCCGGGCGCGGGGGCGCTACGAGCCGGGGACACCGGTGGTGCCCTGGCTGCTGACGATCGCGGCGAACGCGGCGCGAGACTCACTGCGTCACCATCGGCACGTGGAGGCGTTCTCGAAGGAGCGCCCGCTCGAGGCCTCGGCGGCGCTTCCCGGCGTGGGGGACCCCGGGCTGCGCAAGCAGCTGGAGGACGCGCTGCAGCAGCTGCCGAGGGATCAGCGGGAAGCCGTCATCCTCAGCAAGGTGGAGGGGTGGTCCTTCGAGGAGATCGCCGCGCTGCAAGGGGGCAGCGTGGGCGCGGCCCGGCTCCGGGCGCACCGTGGCTACGAGAAGCTCCGGGCGCTGCTGGGCGGACTGGTGGAGGCCTGATGCGTCCCTCGCTCGACAGCCTGCTCACGCAGCCCTATCCGGCGGACGCCGCCTCGCTGGGACGGACGCTGGAGGCGGCTCGCGCGGAGCTGGCGCGCAACCGCACGGTGCGCCGCTGGCGCACGCAAGCCGTCTGGGTGTTCACGAGCACGGTGGCCATGGTGGCGCTGGTGGCCTCGGTGCTGCTGGCGCTGCGGCAGATGACGCTCGACGCGCTGCTGAGCCGCGCGCCGCTCTTCGGGTTGCTGTGGTTCACCGGCGCGGTGTGCGCGTGGGGCGCGCTGTCGCCCCGGGGGAAGTGGCTGCGGCCCGCGGGCATCGTGCTGGCGATGTTGAGTGCCGCCGCGCTCGTCTTCGCCAGGGGAGAGCCTCACGTGGAGCCGACGCTCCCGGGTTGGGTGTGCACGGTCAGCCACCTGGGAGTGGGGCTCGGGCCGCTGGTGGTGTCGCTGTTGGCGCTACGCAGCGCCGCGTTCCGCCCCGTGCGAGCCATGGTGGCGGGGCTCTCGGTGGGCACGACGGGCGCGCTGGTGGGCGAGCTCGCGTGTTCGCAGGGTTGGTTGCATGTGGCGGGCTACCACCTGTCAGCGTGGGCGCTCATTGCCATGGTGGAAGTGGTGGTGTCCCGGTCTCTCAAGTCCAGCTCCTACGCGCCATGATCCAAGATCCAACATTGATCGTTTCCGAGGACGTCGAGGGTGCTCCCGTGCGGATGGGTGAGCTGGTGCGCATCGTCGACACGTCCGAGGACGGAACCATCGGACAGCGCTTCCTGGGCCACACGGGCATGGTGGTGGGCCTCGTCTACGACGACCCGGAGATGCAGTACCCGAGGGATCCGCTCATCCAGGTGCGTGTCCCGGGCGTGGGCGAGGACCTGTTCTTCGTGGGGGAGCTGGAACTGCTCCCCATCAGCGAGGCCCGAGCGCTGGGCGACGCGGCCGAGGCGGGACTGCTCGCGCGGGGGCCGTGGCGCTGAAGCCCTCCGCGCGAGGAGCTCGCTCCCGCCGGAGCTCTCACAGGCAATGCTCCACGTACGTGTCCCCGGGCCTGCGCGGAGCCTACGCCATGAGTAGGTCTGCGTCAGCGAGTCGCTGGTAGCCAGGACAGGCCAGAGAGGGACAGACCGTCTCCGGTGCGGGACGGAGGTAACGGATGGTGGACGCCTTGTATCTCCGTCTGCCTGCGCGGCAGGGCTGGCCCGTTTCGTGCTGATGCCGCGCCCTATGTCCGGTCCACATGATCGACTCGTGCGCTTCACCTTCAACCAGCGGGAGAGAGCCGAAGCGGAGCTGCGCGCCGCGCTGCCGGACCACGTCGTGGTTCAGGTGGACTGGGCGAGCCTGCAGCTGGAGTCAGGCTCGGTAGTGGACCCGGAGCTGCGGGAGACCGAGAGCGACATGCTGTTCTCGGCCCGCCTTCGCGGCGGCCGGACGGTGCTGTTCTATGTGCTGCTGGAGCACCAGTCGACGGTGAGCCGTTGGATGGCGTTGCGGATGCTGCGCTACGTGGTGCGCCAGCTGGAGCATTGGCACCGCGAGCATCCGGGGAGTGAGCTGCTGCCGGTCATCATCCCCTTGGTGATGTACCACGGGCCAGGCGGGGCCTGGAGCGCACCTCGGAGGGTGGAGGAGCTGTTCGATGTGCCGGGTGAGCACCCGGAGCAGTGGAGAGCGCTGGTGCCACGCTTCGAGTACCTGTTGGATGACCTGACCACCGAGAGAGAGGAGGCGCTGAGGGCGCGTCCCGGCCCGCCGCTGGTGCGGTTGGTGCTGCTGGCGCTGGTCTACGGACGCAGGGAGGAACTGGCGCAGCGGTTGCCTGGCTGGAGGGTGCTCTTCATCCAGGCGCTCGGGGATGCCCAGGGCATGGAGGACTTGAAGGCGGTCTTCCACTACCTGCTGCTGGTGGGGGATGAGGATGCGCGGGATGCCACGGTGGACATGTTAAAATCCGTGGTGAGCGCGCAGCACACGGAGGAGCTGATGTCGACCTGGTTCAAGGAAAAGTTCGAGAAGCTGGAGCAGAAGGGGAGGGCTGCGGGACGTGCAGAGGACGTGCTCCGGGTTCTCACCGTGCGAGGCGTGCCCGTGGACGACGTGGCTCGCCAACGCATCCTGGCCTGTACGGACCTGCCCACCCTGGATCGCTGGCTCGAGCGGGCAGTGAAAGCCTCTAGCGTGTCCGAGGTGCTGGCCTAGCCGGCCTGGCACTTCCGCTCCGTGCTCAGCGGCCCGCAGGAGCCCCGGCGGCCGGCGGCTTGTCGCGAACCTCCACCACCTTGAGCTGCCCGATGAGGGGGGTGATCTCCGCGTTGCCCTCCTGGCCCACGCCGAAGTGCGTGGCGTCCGCGACGATCTGGTTGAACGTAGGGTCCATCTGCGTCCACTCGCCCACGTAGGCCTCGATCCACTCGTGCCAGTAGAAGGCGGGCACCTTGTCCTCGTTCACCATGTAGACGACGCCGTCCACCCGCCGCGCCGGAATGCCCACCGCCCGCAGCAGCGCCACCGTCAGCAGCGAGTGCTCCGTGCAGTCGCCCTTCATCTGCCGCAGCACGTCCGAGGCTCGATCCGCGCTCGCCCCGTAGTCCTTCACCAGGCTCGTCGCCACCCAGGTGACGATCTTCTTCGCCACCGTGTACGCATCCTTGTCCGAGCCCGCCAGCTTCTTCGCCAGCTTGCGGATCTCCGCGTTGTCGCTCTCGACGATGATGGTCGCCTTCAGGTTCTCTCCGCCGTCGGGATCCGCCAGCGGCAGGGGCTTGAGGCTCGGCTGCTTGGGGAAGTCCGCCATCAGCGTCACCTCCACCCGCCCGTCCGGCAGCTTCACGTACTTCTGCCGGTAGCTGTCCTGCTGGAACTTGTCCGGCAGCCCCGTCATCACCAGCACGGCCCGCCCCGGCACGGCCCGCGCCTCCACGGGCAGCGGCTTGGGCAGCACCACGCGCGTGAGCCCGAACACCTCCACCACGTCCAGCCGCTTTGCCACCGCCTCCGACTCGGCCCGCGCCTGCATCGTCTGGCCGAAGTCCACCTCCACCATCTCTCCCTGCTCCGTGACGTAGGCCGTCACCGGCACCTTCTCCTTCTCGGAGATCGTCTGCGCCTTGCCCATCCGCACCTTCACCCCGCGCACCATCCGCTCCTCGGGCGGCTCCGTGGTGGTGGTGACCTTGTAACTCGTCAGGTCCGTGCCGTCCGTGATGGTGCCCTCCACCCGGGCCTTCCGGTAGAGCGCCACCCGCGCCTGGTCCGCGTCCTCCACCTTCTCCTGGCTGGCCGGCAGCGTGCGTACCTCGTCGGCCTGGCCAGGGCGCTTGCTCACCACGCGCAGCCCGGTGGGCAGGTTGGTGGCCTCCAGCCGCTGCTCGCCGCCGTCGCCCCGCTGCTGCACCGTGAAGGACAGCAGCCGGCCTCCCGGCTTCGCCTCGTAGAGACGCTCCTCGCGGTACAGGCGCTCGGAGAGCTTGTTGCCCACCGTGGCCTTGAAGACCATCTCGTTGACGGCGAGCACCTGGTCCTTGCGCCCGGGCACCAGCGACAGGTCCGTGAAGAAGTACCCGACCTTCTTGTCCATCAGGTACAGCCCCAGCCACTCGCCTCCCTTGGGGCGCGGCGCCTTCAAGGCGTCGGAGACGTCCGAGGCCTTGGGGGCGCCACGAGCGGCGGAAGCGGCGGGAGCGGGAGCCTGGGCCAGCGCCGGCGTCGCGCAGAGCAGCGCGACGGACAGGCCCAGCAGGGGAGCGCAGAGGCGGGAGCGAGTCATCTCCCCCCTCTTAACGGATGGCGCGGCGTTTTGTTCGCGGATTACAGCCGCTTGGCCAGGATGATGAGGTCGTCCCCCACCTTGTAGAAGTCCCGGAACCGGGCCTCCTCGGTGTACTTCATGGAGGCGTAGAAGCCACGGGTGGGGCCATAGGCCTCCGTGGCGCTCGTCTCCACGCGGATGACCCGGGCGCCCCGGCGGCGCATGTCCGCCTCCATGCCCGCAATCAGCGACGCGCCCACGCCCTGTCCCCGCACCGTCGGGTCCGAGGCGATCCAGTACAAGTCGAACGTCCCCTCCGTCATCGGCGTGGGGCCGTAGCACACGTACCCCACCAGCGGGCCGTCCCGGTCCGCCACCAGGATGGTGTAGTCCGGGTTATTCGGCGTGAGCGCGAGATCCACCAGCTCGATGGCGCACTGCACCTCTTCCTGCGAGAACGTTTCGATTCGCCGGATGAGCGCTGCGAGCGGCTCCCGGTCCTTTTTTTCGAGCGGACGGATTTCCATGGGTTCTCTCGAGGGCGATCTCCACGAGGCGGGCGGCCAGGGCGGGGTAGTCCATGCCGGCCGCGGCTGCGGCCTTGGCAAACCCCGCGCCCGGGTGGAGATCGCAGTTGGGGTTGATGTCGATGACGTAAGGTACGCCCTCGGGCGATACACGCAGGTCTACGCGCCCGTAGTCCAGGCAGTCCAGCGCCGTGAACGCCTCGGTGGCGGTGCGCACCAGCCGCGCCTCCAGCTCGGCGTCCTCCAGCGTGCACGGCACCGAGGGACTGTCCTGGCACTCGGGAGACTCCGCCTCCCACTTCGCCTTGTAGGACACGATGTTCGGCCGGTTCTCGAAGGCCTTGCCGAAGCGGATCTCGGTGAGCGGCAGGGCTCGACGCGGTGCGTTGCCCAGCAGCGGGACATAGATTTCCCGGCCGGCGATGAACTGCTCCACCAGGGCGGGCTGCTGGAAGGTGCGCAGCACCTCCTCGGCCACGCGCGCCAGGCCCTGCCTGTCGTGCACCACCGAGTCGAAGTCCACGCCCACGCTGGCGTCCTCGCGCGCCGGCTTGACGATGAGCGGGTAGCGCAGGTCCACCGCCATCACGTCCTCCAGGCGCTCCACCACGGCGAAGGGCGGGGTGGAGACGCCTCGGGCGCGCAGCAGCTCCTTGGCCTTGGGCTTGTGCAGCGCCAGCCCCAGCGAGAGGGCGGACGAGCCCGTGTAGGGAATCCCGAGCAGGTCCAGCAGGCAGGGGATGACCATCTCGCCCCGGCTGTCGGCGGCCAGGGACTCACACAGGTTGATGACGAGGTCCGGCTGCACGCGGCGCAGCGTGTCCACGAAGTCCAGGCGGTCGCCCTCGATGGCGAGCGGCTCGGCGTGCGTCTCTCCTCGGGTGAGGGCCTCCGAGAGGGCGGAGGCGACGCGCACCACATCCTCGCGAGCCTCCCGTCCTGGATCGTCTTCGAGGAGATCGTGGTCGCGGTTGTGCAGGATGACGATGTGCATTCGTATTGGGGAAGAAGGGTTAGCACGTCCCCAGAGCCGATCCCAGTCCGACGCGAAGGCTTGACCGGCTGGTCGTCCGGTGTTTCTGGGAGTGCTGCCCGGCAGGGGTATCCAGGAGTATGGAAAGGGAACCATGCGGATTCGCGACCCCATCCACGGCACCATCGCGGTGAGCGACCCGGAGAAGGCCATCATTGACAGCCGGCACTACCAGCGCCTGCGCCATGTGCGGCAGCTGGGGTTCGGGGACCTGGCCTTTCCGGGAGCCACCCACACGCGGCATGCCCACTCGCTGGGGGCCATGCACGTGGCCTCGCGGCTGTTCGGGGCGGTGGCCTCGCGGGCGGAGCTGCCGGAGGAGGTGCAGTCCCGCTTCTGCGCGGCCGTCCGGCTGGCGGTGCTCTGCCATGACCTGGGCCACATGCCGCTGTCCCACGCCTCGGAGCGCATCGCCCCGCCCCGGGCGCACCTGAAGCTGCCCGCCTGGCTGGACGCCACGGCCGAGGGCCCCCAGGCCACCCACGAGGACTTCACGGCGAAGATCCTCCTGGACAGCACGCTCACGCCCCTCATCGAGGAGCACTTCGGGCCGCTGGGCATCCGCGCGGACGCGGTGGTGGGGCTGATCACCGGCGCCAGGCCGCCGAGGGACCCGGGCTTCACGTACCGGGGCGTGGACTGGTCACCGCTGCTGCGGGCCCTGGTGTCCGGCGAGCTGGACGCGGACCGGATGGACTACCTGCTGCGCGACTCCTTCTATACGGGCGTCAACTATGGCCGGTACGACTTCGAGTGGATCATCTCGAACCTGAACCCGGCGGTGAAGGACGGGCGGGCGTACCTGGCGCTGAGCCGGGCGGCGGCGTTCGCCTTCGAGGACTTCCTCCTCAGCCGCTACCACATGTTCGTCTCGGTCTACTACCACCACACCTCGGTGAACTTCGACCACATGCTCAGGCGCTACTACGAGGAGGCGCCCGGCGAGTTCGAGATTCCCGCGGACCCGGAGGCGTTCCTGCTCTGCGATGACGCGGCGCTCTGGTACACGCTGCGCCGCTCGAAGAACCGGTGGGCGGAGCGCATCTCCACGCGGCGGGGGTTCAAGCTGCTGGCCCAGTTCACCGAGCGCGACACGGGGTATGACCTGGACGTGCTGCGTAGCGCGCTGGTGGCCGGTCAGCTCGAGCACTACGTCGTCGAGTCGCAGGGCGTGCTCTCGAAGTACTTCGGCGAGGGGGCCGGCCCCAGCCTCTTCATCGTGGATGTCTCCACGGGCCGGCTCACGGAGGTGGCGCGCTACACGCCGCTCTACCAGCGCTACAGCGGCTCGGTGCGGCTGACGCGGGTGTACGTGCGGCCGGACCAGATCGAGACGGCGCGAGGGATGATGGCGCGCCTGCTGGGGCAGGCGGTGCAGTCATGAGCGAGGCCCTCCCCGGCATGCCGAGGCCGCCTCCGCACTCACCCGTGCAGCCTCGGCCGGCGGCGGTGGTGGTGCTGTACCGGCGGGTGGGCTCGGGCGTGGAGGTGTTCTGGGTGAAGCGGGAGAAGACGCTCCGGTTCGCGGGCGGCTTCTACGCCTTCCCAGGTGGCAAGGTGGACAAGGAGGACGCGCAGGTGCCGGTGCGCGGGGCGTCCGGAGAGGAGGCCGCGATCCGCGCGGCCGCCGTGCGAGAGCTCTTCGAGGAGACCGGGGTGCTGATGGCGGAGGGCGCGCAGGCGCTGAGCCCGGAGCGCCTGAAGGCGCTGCGCCGGGCGCTGCTGGCGGACGAGCGCAAGTGGGGGCAGCTGCTCGCCGAGGAGGGCCTGGCGCTGCGTTCGGAGGACTTCCATCCCGCCGGCAGGTGGATCACCCCTCCCTATATGCCGATGCGCTTCGACACGCGGTTCTTCCTGGTGGAGGCCCCGCCTCACGCGGTGGCGGAGCTGTGGCCGGGCGAGCTGACGGAGGCGGCGTGGGTGGCTCCGGCGGAGGCGCTGGGGCGCTGGGGGCAGGGCACCGCGCTGCTGCACTCGCCAGGGTTGTATGTGCTCCAAGTGTTGGAGCGGTTCGACACACCGGAGGCCGTGCTCGCGCGGCTGGAGGCGCCGCCGCACTGCCCGGAGGGTGTCGCCACGCTCGTGGAGTTCCAGCAGGGCGTGCGCATCATCCCGATGGTGACGCCGACGCTGCCTCCAGCCACGCACACCAACGGGTACGTGCTGGGAAACGGCGAGCTGCTCCTCGTGGACCCGGGCGCGGAGGATGAGCGCGAGTACGAGAAGCTGAAGGAGCTGCTGGAGATCCTCGAGGGGCAGGGGATGCGGCCGGTGGCGGTCGTCCTCACCCACCACCACTGGGACCACGTCGGCGGAGCGAAGACGGTGAAGGAACGGCTGGGCATTCCGCTGTGGTGCCATGCGCGCACGGCGGACCGGCTGCAGGTGGCCACCGACCGGCTGCTGGAGGACGGAGAGGTGCTGGAGCTGGCGGGGAGCCCGCCCCAGCGCTGGAGGGTGCTGCACACGCCGGGGCATGCGCGAGGGCACATCTGCCTCGTGGACGAGCGGAGCCGAGCGGGAGTGGTCGGCGACATGGTGGCGGGCGTGGGCACCATCGTCATCGATCCGCCCGAGGGGAACATGCGGGACTACCTGGCGCAGCTCGCGCGGCTGCGGGACTGGCCCGTCACCACGCTGTACCCGGCGCACGGCGGGCCCATCCCGGATGGCCCGGGCAAGCTGCAGGAGTACATCGATCACCGCGCCGCCCGGGAGGCGCGGATCCTGGAGGCCGTGCCTCCTTCAGGCGCCACGCTGTCCCAGGTGGTGGAGGTTGCCTACGCGGACACGCCCACGTTCCTTCACCCGGTGGCCGAGCGCAGTGCCCTGGCCACGCTGGAGAAGCTGATGGAGGAAGGGCGCGTCCGTGCCGAGCAGGGGAGCTACTTCCCCGCCTGACGGGAGGACGGGGAGTCGTGGGCGCGCTCGGGGGCCTACCTTAAAAGTCGCCTTCCTTCACGCAGGGGTAGCTCCACAGCGTGAGCTGCAGGAGGCACGACTTCACCCACGCCGCGTACATCTTCTCGACGTCTTCGCTCGAGTGGCCCTTCTTGGCGAGGAAGGGGCGCAAGGTGAACGTCACTGGGAAGATGAGCGCGAAGAGATTGCGGAACGGCACGATGTCCGTCGATGGGGCACCATCCGTCTTGTTCTTCTTCGCGCGGTGGTGACGCAGCCCGACCTCGTGCTGATAGTCGAGCCACTTCTGGTCGTACTCGGCGCGCGCCGTGTCGAGGATCCACTGTCCGAAGCGCCTGCGCACGCCGCCGAGATAATCCCCGAGCGGCTTGCCGTCCGCCTTGCCGGTGAACGACGCGAGCAGGTGCGGCTGACTCCCAACGAAGCCGTACCAGACGTCGAGGATCTGCTCGACGTAGTCCTTCACGACGTCGTGAGACAGGCGCAGATACTTCACGTCCTCCTCGCCGAAGAGTGTGCTCGCCTTCATCTGCTCGAAGTCAGCCAGCGTGACGGGCGAGCGCGAAACCGACGCGGTGCCGAGGGTGTAGCCAGGGATGTTGCTCATGGGTGTGCCTTCCTTGGAGCAAAGCTCCGCTTGCCGCCAGCCGAGATGGCCGCGGAAGACCGTTGATGAGTTGGGGCGCGAGGAGAGCGTCAGCCCGGCTTCAGGAACTTCTGCCAGAGCTGCTGACGCACCTCGTCCGGCGCGCGTGCATGCTCGGGGCAGTCGAGGCGAAGCTGCTCAGCCGCGAGCGGCGCGTCCACGAGCGCGCAGTGATGAGGTGTCGCTCCCTGGCGCACGTTCGGGCGGAAGTGCGTGCACGTGACGCACATCCCGCTGAGCGGGACGAGCCCCTGTTCCTGCAGCGAGCGGATCATCTTCATGACGCCCGCGAAGAACGCGCGCTGCTCGTCGGCGGACAGGTCGCCGACGGCGTCCGCCATGAACTCTGGCCACGAGCGCGCGCGGGCTCCCAGCGACGCGCCCTTGTCCGTGGGCGTCAGCAGGCTCGCCCGCGGATGACGAGGATCCGGCGACCGGGTCACGAGCTGCTTCTCGACGAGGACGCGCACGGAGTCGCTGATGGTGGGAAGCGTCACGCCGAGGCGTTCACTCAGCTCCTTCCCGGTGAGAGGGCCTTGACCGACCAGCACCGCCAGGATCTGTCCTTGCGTGGCCGAGAGCCCCTCCCCGTTCGCCTGCTGCCAGACCTGCTGCTTCATGGCGAGCCCGATCTTGTGCAGCCCCGCGGCAATGCGCGTCGGGATCGCCTCGGTGTGCTCCTCGAAGTACGGAAGGTGCCGACTCATGCATGGGTTTATAGCTTAGGACTCCTAAGTAATCAAGGAGTCGAGCCCTCCGTCGGTTCTGACGAGCGTTGAAATTGACTCGCAGAATCAAGCGCGAGCCGCTGCCGCGGATGGCGACGGTGTTCACCGAGCACTTGAAGCGCAACAAGCAGCGCGGGTTCGCGGCCACGCTCCTGAGGAGCCTGGCCTCGGAGCGCCTGATGGAGATCGGCCTCGAGTACGACCACCGCAAGAACCTCTACCGATGTCACAAACTCCATGAGGGCGCCTCCATCTCGCAAGGAGGAGTCGAACATGGCGGCAACCGAAGCGGTTCCTGGTTCAATGACAGGAGGGCTCTCGCGCTCCAAGGCGCTGCACGTCACCCTCTGGGCCGTACAGGCCGTCCTGGCCCTGTCATTCGGCATGGCGGGCGTCATGAAGCTCACCATGCCCATGGCCGACCTCGCGCAGATGCTGGGCTGGCCAGGTGCGGTGCCTCCCGCGCTCGTGCGATTCATCGGCGCCTCCGAGCTGGCGGGTGCCATCGGTCTCATTGTCCCCGCCTGGAGCCGCATCAAGCCGGGGCTCACGGCGCTGGCGGGGGCGGGCCTCGCGCTCGTCATGCTCCTGGCCATCGGCTTCCACGTCTCCCGTGGAGAGCTGGCGGCGCTGCCGGTCAACCTGGTGCTCGGTGGACTTGCGGCGTTCGTCGCGTGGGGACGGGCCAGGAAGGCCCCGATCGCTCCCCGCTGAGACCCGCCCCACGTGGCAAGGCGACGGGGGCTCGGGTGGCTCCACGGCCATGACGTTGACTTCAGACCCCGCGTCGCGCAGGCAGCCATGTTCTTCGATCTGGGACAGGAGCCAGGCGTGCTCGCGCTCATCGCGCACCGCCGCCGGGCTGCCGCCAGTGAGAGCCCGGTTCACCGATGGGGTCTTGGCCAGGTGCTTGCCCTTGAGCTTCAGCCCTTCGCACGGAGTCAATTCGTGCTCCGGATGCGCTTGCACGATGGCGCGTGCCTGGGGATCGGGCTGCAGCCAGCTCGCATAGCTGCGGAGCCGCGCGATGGCCGCGCGCGCCGACTCTGGCCGCTTCGCGGGAGCGACGCTCTCATGCTCCCACGTGTACGACTGCCCCTCGTATCTGCCCAGGAGGGTGAGCCCGGGGGTGTTGGTGGCCTTGTAGGCCGGCTCGACCCTCATGAACGGTCCCAGCACCTCCAGCCAGCGGGCTACCAGCGAGGGGGGTAGCCACCCCGAATAGACCGTCGCCGGGTAGCCGCGCCGCACCATCATCTCGCCTGTCCGCCACACGGTGATGGTCTCCTCATGGGCCGCCAGGGAGAGCCAGTCCTCGCACGTCCTGTTGTTCGGATCGGGGCAGCGCCAGGTCCGTGCAGGGGTGAACGTGGGACTGAACGCCTCCGGCTCTCCCGGCACCCACTCCTTGCGCAGGGCCTCCAGCCGAGCTCCACCCGCTTCAGCACCGCGTCCCACGCCGCCGCGCGCCCCTTGCGCACCGCCATGGCCAGCGGGGAGGGCCCGAGCGAGGGCCCGACGAGGGACAGCTTGCCGGCCGAGCAGCCCCACATCCTCTCCGGCCAGCGATCGCCCCACACGCGTGGCCAGGAGCAACCCGGAGAGCAAGGACCCCTCTTACGCGCTGGGCACTCTCTTCCGCTCCTTCTCCCCGCGTCTCAACTCGGAGATTGGCAAAGTGAAGGACAAGAAGGAGCTCATTGCCAGTCTCCAGAAGCAACACGACCCCTGAGGGGGTCTGAGGCGGCGGATTCCGGGGGCGAGGCATCGAGGCTCGAGCTCATCTCCAGGATGGTTCCAATCCAGGAAGGGATGCGCAGTCAGAACAGACCAGATCGTGGCGCCAGCTCCACCGCCCTGGAAGCGGCCCCCGCGTCACTCCGTGCCTTTGACCTGCTTCTGCCAATGCGTGACGCCTTCGATGACCGTCATGTCACTGTCATTCGCGGCCTGCGCCATGACAACCTCGATCTTTTTCAGATCGCTCTCGAGAAAGCCGGCATGCTCGGTCAGGCCCGTCTGATGAAGCGCCTCTTTTTTCAAGTAGTACCGCGCTACGGTCAGGTCGTACTGCTCGCTGTACAGGTCGAACGACTCCAAGGAGTCATCAGCGGGGTCCCGCTGCTTGAGCAGGATCTTGTTGGGGTCCAGGCGCTTGGGGCCCCAGGGCGCGACCATGTTGTCACGTAAGGGGCCCTCCGCCGTCTTGGATGGCTGGCGCAATTGGGTGACGATGAACTTCCCAGTTCGCGACGCAGGCAGGTCAATGACGATCCGATCATATCGTGGGGCCAGGAATTCCCTGGGGGGAGCCTTCTGGGGATTCGAGCGCCACATCACCATGCGCTTAGCTTCCTTGTTGCCTTTCTCTTCCATGTAGTAGACGCGATGACCAATGAGCGAGTAGGCCTCGAGGTTGCCACTCCGGAAGCCCAGATGCACCAGCCCCAGGGTGCGCCGGTTGAGGTAGTCGAGCAGCGCGATCTGCGCGATGCGGCTTTTGATGGGCTTTAGCCTCTCCTCGACACTCAAGGTCATCAGTGAGGATTTCCATTCGAAGCGCTCCCACATCTCCGTGAGATCGATGAAGGTGGAACTCTTGCTCTCGGTTGCGAGCTTCTCCAGCTTGATCTTCTTGGAATCCAGCCACGCCCGGTCACCGCAGAGAATGACCCCCAGGCCTACTTTCTGGCATAGGGTGATGAGCTGTTTGAGGCCTCTGTAGCTGGTGTCGTGCTGCGGGTGGGGGCCTCCCTTCTTGCCTGAGAAACGAACCCAGAGAACCGCATAGCGCTTCTTCCTGAGCAGTTCGTGATCTCGCGTATCCACGCATTTCTGGATGATCTTCTCCGCGAACTTGTCGAACTCGATCAGGCTCAAGCCTTTCATTCCCCACGACTCACGCATCGCCCCCACGATTTGGCTGCGTTTGGCCTTCTGGACAATCTTCGTGCCCTCGCTCACCTCCGTGAAGTGCTCCTTGGACAGAGGCTCTGACACAACCGACGTGGTGGCACTCGTGCCCCCGGACACGCCGGACATCAAGCCGGTTGGGGGAGAGTCCTTCAGGAGGCCCATGGCTTTCTGGGCTCGGGACTTCTTGTCGTCACGCTCGCCGGTTTCCTTGAGCTTGTATGCATTCAGGGTGACATATTGAATGGCTACCTCGTCACCCTGCGAGACAAGGGGATAGGCAGCGTTCAGGCTCTTGACTGGAAGCAGGAGGATACGGCCACGCTTCACGGAGGACGACGAGAACAGAGCCACCATCTCCTTGGCCTTGCAGCGACCGTTAGGGTCCTTCGCGGAGATGTAACTCATGACTGTTGGGAAGGCCTCCCGATACCGCTCCACCTTTTGGGCGAACACTTCCCGGGGGTCCCGCTGCTTTCTCGGCTCCTTCGCTTTTCCCATCGCATCTGCGCTCACGGTGGTGCTCGCAGGGAGTTGTTGGGGAAGCACAGGGGGTTCTTCGGGAAGCACAATCGGGTGCACTGGCACCTGGTCGGTGGCCAGGGCTGAATCGGTAGCGAACTCCACCTCTTCGAGGATCAAGACGCTCAATTCCGGGTCGAGGAGCAGTCCCGCCAGCACCCCAAACATGTCGCCCGTCATATTGCCGGCGACCACCAGAAATCGTTTCATGCCACCGAGCATAGGCGCGCCATCCGAATGACTCAACATCCCGAGTTCTGGGGTGGCTCATTGAGGCGTTGGCTCAGTTCCCCTCCACGGCCTCGACCGGAGCTCGGTGTCCAGGCGCACGACGCCCTGCACGGCGGCCTCGGGGTTGGGCTCGTCGCGAGTCGCAGCAGGCCCGCGTGGACGAACGCCGGCTCGTCCCCGGAGAAGGTGAGAAGGTGAGGGTCAGGGTAGTTCCTTTGAATTCCTTTCCTTCCTCTCGCGCGGCTCCTGCTCCGCGCTCAGCAGGAAGGACTCGCTCCACTGGAGCCCCGCCTTCAAGGCGCTCTCGCGAATCCAATACGCCACCGGAATGGGGGCGCCCTGGAGCAGCCCCATGACGGGCACGCTCTGCTGCTGCACATAGGGATTCGTGAGGGGATCGCGGAAGGGGTAGGGATCGTTGACGAGGTACCACGTCTCGGCGGAGCTCTTCAGGTAGCCGGTCACCAGCGCGGCGTGCATGGGCGGGAGGAAGCGATGGAGGCTCGCCGGGAGGGCGGATGGAGCGCCTGGGCTGAGTCCCACCACGATGGGATTGCCCTGCTCGAGCTCTTGAATCATCTGGCTGGCGGGGAGCACGGGCGCGCCGGCGGCGTAGAGCCTGGGAACCGGGCGACCGCTGGCGGCGAGCCTGCGGGGAACACTCGTCAGCATCCCCGCCACCTCGACGGAGCTGCCACCGCTCATGGACTCACAGGGGCTGCAGTTGGACTGACACTGGAACTGCTCGCTGCCCGAGAACAGCGCGCGGACGATGTGGCACTGGGCGGAGGAGTCCACGGTGTCCTTCGCGACGACGACGCCATAGTGGCGGAAGACCATCTCCCCGACGGTGATCCAGCTCCAGTGGGGCTGCGCCTGGGCCCGGGGCGCGATCGGCAGCGTCTTCAGCTGAAGGTCCGAGAGGCGCTGGAACTTCGCGGGGCAGGAGAGCGGCCCCTGGGTCAGGGTGGCCGACCAGGTCGCGCCGTCGAGCGCTCCCGCGAGGACGACCTGATAGTGCTGGGGCACGCTCGCGGTGACGCGGAGCTGCGCCTCGTTCACCGTGACGGACTTGAGCTCCGCGGAGATTCCCGGCCGCGGCGAGCTCATGAAGCCCTGGAGCCCCTGAGGGCCTGGGGCCATCAGCACATGGATCGTGAAGATGTTCGGGGGCTGCTCGGGAGCCGAGGAGGGAGGAGGACAGCTCACCTTGCCCTCCCAGTGTCCTTCCACAGAGGGCGCGGTTGCCACCACCGTGGCGAGCGAGAGGGACAGGAGCAGGCTCATGCGCGGGGGGACATCCTACCCCATCCTCGGAGCTCGAAGCCCTCTGCGCGAGACAGGCGCGGTGAAAAGGTCCCGCTGCCGCCCCTCGCTGACCGCTGCCGTGTACGGCCGATACCATGTGTGACAACTGGCCCGGTGTGGCCTGCTTCCCTAACAAGAGCCGGCTGCCCTGCTGCAACGTGGATGGCACGGAGTCCAGCTGCGTCTGCTGGGACGGCCAGTGGAGCTTCCCGCTTTGATGGACTGAGGCGCGGCCGGGAGGCGGGCGGAGCACCTGCCCGCCGCCTTGCGCATCGCCCTCATCGCGTCCAGCCCCCTGCCTCTCTGGGGGCCTCACTGGAGCCGAACCGAACGCTCCGAGTGCCCGCACGCTTCAGGAAGGCGCCCGGTGTGAGCCCGATGAGCTCCCGGAAGTCGGCAATGAGGTGCGCCTGGTCGTAATAGCCCGCGTCCGCGGCGATGCGTCCCCAGTCCTTCGAGGTCGTCGCCATCCGTACGGCACGCTGCAGGCGAACGGTCCGCGCGAAATCCTTCGGCCCGATGCCGACGCTCTCCGTGAAGGCGCGGCGAAGATGCCGCGCCGTGACGCCAAGCCGCTCCGCCACGCTCTCCACCCGAACCTCTTCTCCTTCGAACAGGCGAACCGCGCGGCGAGCAAGCCGCGCCGATGCCGGCTCGAATGCCCGCTGGGTACGCAGGGCGATCACGTGGGAGAGCCGGTCGAGCACCTCCGGCAGGCTTCGCGCCGCAAGGAGCTCGAGGCAGAGCTCGTCGCTCGAACGGCCCCAGATGTCTTCCAGCGGGACGATCTGGTCCGTCAGCGTGTTCGCTGCCACTCCCAGGAGCGGCGCCGACCAGCCTGGCTTGAACTGAAGGATGACCGCCCGCGCGACGCCCGTTCCGTTCTTGAACAGCGCCCGCGTTCGCGGGCCCGCGACGCACACATCCCCTCTTCGACCCTCCTCGAGCACTCGAAAGACAAGGGTCGTTCTTCCGTCGGGCAGCCGCTCGTGACATGTGCGTCCAGCGACTGGCACGACAGTGCGAACACCCTCGACGAAGCGGGAGAGTGAGGACGTCGAGGCGGCGGAGTCCAGCGTGCGCGGCACCCTCGTATCCTCACGCGTCCACCGTGGCCGTTCAAGCCTGCGCGGAAGGAACGATGAAATGTCCGGTCCTTCCAATCCCTGGGTCGCGCCGCGCGGCATGGTTCGCGCGCTTGCCTCCGGACGTCTTCACGGGGCCAGGCCCACGAAAGGAAATCAACATCATGAGCGCACGGACTCCCGCGGCCAAAACCCCCAGCGCCCCCATGCCGGTCCTCTCGGTCAGCCCAGTCGTGCTGCCAGCTCCCGGCCGCGCCGTCGATCTCCAGGTGCGAGTCTCCGCGCCTATGACCGGAGGCGAGCTGCCCATCATCTTGCTCTCGCACGGCCATGGCCGCTCCAACCACCTCTCCTCATTGAACGGCTACGCCCCGCTCGCCAATTACCTGGCGGCACACGGCTTCGTCGTGATCCAGCCGACCCATCTCGACTCGAGGACGCTCAACCTCGGCTCCGAGGATCCGGATGCGCCGCTGTACTGGCGATCGCGGGCCCAGGACATGAAGCGCATCCTCGATCAGCTCGACGCCATCGAGCGTGCCGTCGCCGCGCTCGCCGGGCGCCTGGACCGAGGCAAGGTGGCCGTCATCGGGCACTCGCTGGGCGGGCACACCGCGAGCCTGTTGCTGGGCGCGCGGCACGAGGATCTCCGCGACGGAACGGAAGTGAACCTCGCCGAGCCCCGGATCAAGGCGGGCGTGCTGCTCGCCGCGCCCGGCAGAGGCGACGCCCTCAGCAAGTTCGCAGCCGAGAACTACCCCTTCTTCTCGACCATCGACTTCTCCAGGATGACGACGCCCGCGCTCGTGATCGCCGGCGACAAGGACGACTCTCCACACCTGACGGTCGCAGGCGCCGACTGGCACGCCGATCCATACTTCCTCTCCCCAAGCCCCAAGTCCCTGGTCACCCTGTTCGACGCAGGGCACGGGCTGGGCGGAGTCTCGGGATATGACGTCGCCGAGACCACGGACGAGAACCCCGAGCGAGTGGTTGCCGTCCAGCTTCTCACCTGGGCCTATCTCCGCACCGCGCTCTACCCCGGAGACTCCGCCTGGCAGGAAGCGCGAAGCGCGCTGACTGGAGCCGCCAGGCCGCTCGGACGGGTCGAGTCCAAGTAGGCCGCGCACCAGGAGCGGGCGAGGCTCGAAGGGCCTCAGAGATCTGTGATGCTCGAGGGTAGGGCTCCGGACTTCCGAGAGCGCCTCCCGTGCAACCCTCCGAGAAGACGGGGGATGAAGCTGGCCCGGCGGCTGCATCGGGGCCAGGGTCATGCTGAGGAGGACACACGTGCGTCTCACACTTCCGTTGCTAGCCCTCGCCTCGCTCCTGATGGCTTGTGGGGAGATCGAGGTCTCACTCACCACGGACGCCACCGAGTATGAGCCCGGTGACACCGTACAGCTCGTGCTTCAGAACCAGGGCCTGCGGAAGGTGGGCTACAACCTCTGCACCGTCCGGGTCGAGCGCCGGCAGGGCATCGAGTGGGCCTACGCTCCGCACCTCGGCGAGGCCGAGGCTTGCGAGCTCATGCTCCACACGCTGGAGGGCGGCGAACAGGCCCAGGGCACGCTGCGGCTCCCCGCGCAGCTGCAGGCTGGCGAGTACCGCATCGTGCACGATGTAGACACCCTGCGGACCGACTCCCAGGGGCGGACCATCCAGGAGCCGGTGATCAGCAACACCTTCCGCGTCGGCGCGGGAGGGGCGCCGTAGCACGGGCTGGAGCCGGCCCATCCGCGGTGATCCGGGCTGGCGCATGAGGACAATGAATCTGGCGTGTGCGGTCAATGCGCGCGCACGCCAGCTCGTGCGACGGTCTCTCCAGGCGCGGCCCTCCCGCGCTCAAACCCCGGAGCACACCATGGATAAGCGTCCCCTCGTCCTCGAAGAGCTCGAGCACCCTGTCGCACCGCCCACCGCCGACGTCGCAGCGCTCGCATCGGTGAGCGTCGGGAGTCCCTCCACCGCGGTCATCGTCCTCAAGGCCACCGCGGTGAGCGTCCCCATTGCGGCCACTTCCCAGCTCATCGGCTAGGAGAAGCGCGGGCGCTGGCCCGAGCCACCTCCAGGCCGGGCCAGCGTCCCTCGAGGACGCCATGCGAGCCACTCCCCATGACGACGCGCTCGCCGGCTTCAGCCAGGCCTGCGAGCGCCAGACCCGAGATGACGCCGAAGGCATCCTTGGATGCGCCGGTGCGCTCTCGGCGCTCCTGGGCCATGGCGTCTTGGAGGGCTTTCTGGCCGGTGGGCTCGAGCGCCTGCTCTCCGAGCCCGAGTTCGTGCCCGCCTCCGTGGGCGGTGCACTCGTGCTCGCGCGGGGCCGTCGCTGGCGGCTGGCGCTCCAGGTGCTCTCACCGGGAGCCAGGCCCGCCACCGTGGAAGGGCCCGCCGAGCACCTGCTCGTTGGAGCCATGGGGCCCGCGCCGCTGGAGGTCGAGCGCCATACCGAGGAGCCGGTCGCGCGTGATGATGTCTTCGACCCCGGGCGGCGGCTCCTCCCCGAGGCGTCTCGGACGCTGCTGCGAGGAGACGTCCTCGTGCTCGCGGCTGGGCGCGACGTGTGCGTGCCCAGACCCACGGCCCCGACGGTGATCGTCTCCGTGAGCGCCGGGCCGGTGAGACCGCTGCGGTGGTTCTACGACGGCACGACGTGTCGCGCCGTGCGGGCCGTCGCGGGCGATCCGACGGCCTCACGCCTCGAGCTGACAGCCGAGCTCCTGGCCGAGCTGGGCGGCGCGGCGGCGGCTCCCACCCTCATCCAACTGACCGAGCACCCGGCGCATCACGTGCGCTGGAGCGCCCTGCGCGCACTCTCACGGGTCGATACAGGCGCGGCACAGGATCGGCTCCAGCTCGCCGCCGACGACCCGCATCCCCACATCCGCACGGCGGCCCGTCGCACGCTCGCCCGGCTCGCGGAGTCGCTCACATGAGCCAGCTCAGCCCCCACGCCACCGACGCGGTGCTCGGCCTGGAGGACTTCCTCGAGCGTGTCGAGCGCGAGATCGACTTCGATGCGCCGGACGGCCTGCTCGCCGCCACGCCGCTGCTCTCCGCGCTGGCCAATGATCGCCACTTCCTCGTCGAGCGTCTGAACGCCGAGCTCGCCTCCGGTGACTTCCAGCCCGGCAACGAGGCCACCGCCGCCACGCTGCACCTGGCGACGCGAGCTCGCTTCTTCGTGCGCGCCAACATCTGGATGCCCTGGGCCGCCTCGGGTCCCGCCCGGGACTGGCAGCAGCAGCTCTTCTTCTACGACGTGCCGCACGACCATGACCTCGACTTCCTCACGGTGGGCTACCACGGCCCCGGCTACGAGACCGACCTGTGGGAGTACGAGCGCGCCTCCATCGTCGGGCGGCCCGGAGAGCCGGTGGTACTCACACCGCGCGGGCGCTTCCGCCTCTCGAGGGGCACGGTGATGCACTACCGCGCGCACGTGGATGTGCACACCCAGTGGCCGCCCGAGGCGCTCTCCGTATCCATCAACCTGGTGTCTCGAACGCGGCGCCATCGCTGGGAGCAGCTGCTGTTCGACGTGGAGCAGGGGAGTGTCCGAGCGCCGGTCGAGGGGGCGAGCCGAGCCCGCGCGACCCTCTGCATGGCGGCGGCACAGCTCGGAGATGCCCGGACGGCGGCCCTGCTGGAGCGTGTCGCGTACGAGCGCCCCTGTGAAACGACACGCCTCGCGGCGCTCGACGGGCTCGCGAACCTGGAACCGAGCCACGGCGAGCGCCTCTGAGCACGTGCCATACCGATCAGCAGGAGCGATGGGCTACAGCCGATAGGCCGCTCCGATGGCGTCCATGCGCGCGCTCTGGCCAGGGGTGAAGCCCGTCTTGCAGGAGTCGTCCGTGGAGTCCATGTAGTTGCGGATGGGGTCCGTGCCGCCGCCGGGGCAGCTGTCCCGGTTGACGGGGCAGCCGAAAGCGGGGCTGGCCTCCGCGGCCGTGTCCGCCACGCCATCGCTTCCCGTGCACCCCGCCTCATACGTGTGCAGCACTCCGAACCAGTGCCCGACCATGTGGACGAGCGTCGCTCCCCGGTTGAAGGGGGCCTCGGCGCCACCCGGCAGGGACGCGTAGCTCACGACCACGCCATCCATGGTGGGCCGGGCGGAGAGCTCCCAGGGGTAGCTCGACCAGCCCAGGCTCCCGTCCTGCGGGGCCATGGTGTAGATGTTCAACGACCCCGGGCCTCCCTTCTTCAAGGTGTGCTTCATGGTGGCCTCATTGCCAGTGCCCTTGAGCAGCCTGAACCACGACGGGTTCGTCGTGCGATCCAGCCAGACCAGGTCGAACCGATAGGGGGTGTTGGCGAAGGCGGTGTTCAGCACGGCCATCTGGTCGTAGACCTGCTTCAGGGTGACCTCTCCGTTGTAGGACTCCAGGCCTTGCCGGATGACGTGGAAGTAGACAGGGACGGTGACGGAGCCGTTGGCCCGCGCCGCGCGCAGCACGCGGAGCTGCTGGTATTCGTCCTCCAGCTTCGCGAACTCCTCCGAGGTGAAGTCCGGCGCGTCGCAGAGATCGTCTCCCTCCTGCATGCGCCGCGCGATCCCTGACACCTCGACCGCCTCGTCCTCGGGAGCACCTTCGGGCGAGAGGAGCGTTGCGTCACATCCCGTCATCAAAAGCGCGGACGCCAGCGCCATCATCAGGGAGTGCTTGAAGAAACACGTATCTCGATACACTTGCATCGATCTCTCCAGGGGCCAGGGGTGATGGAAAATCAGTAATCCGTAGGGGTGTGGTTTCAATATTTTTATGTATTTGTTGCATGGTGCACCTCTCCTCACGGGCGGACCTCGGCACCGTCGCGATTTGCGACACATCGTCGCTCTCGTCGCCAATCCCAAGCGAAGACCCTGTGCTTCAGGCCAGTGCGCAATCCCTGGCGTGAAATATCCAGGGCTGTATCGACACCTCATGCCCTGGCGAGCCATCCACAGGGCCTCGTGGGGCCCCTGTTCCCATTTCAGGCCCTCCGCGGGTATATCCCCCGAGGAGTGAACTGACAGGAACGTGGGTCCCGAGGAACTCTCAGCGCTGTACGACAAGTACGGCTATTGCCTTCACCAGCGCTGTTTGCTCCTCCTGGGCAACCGAGCGGATGCGGAGGATGCCGTCCAGGATGTCTTCGTGCGCGTGCGCAGCTACCAGAGCTCGCTCAAGGCGCCCGTCACCCTGGCCTGGCTCCATGCCATCGCCAACCATGTCTGCTTCGACCGGGCGAAGCGCCGGGCCCGGGAAGAGCCCCGTGAGCCCCCCGAGCTGGCCGAGCTGGACCCCCGACGACTGGGCGCTCCGGAGGATGCGGACCGCCGTGCCCTCGTCTCCTCCGTGATGGGGCAGCTCGACCGCCGCATGCGAGACATCGTCATCCTCCACCACATCGAGGGGTGGACCCAGGAGGAGATCGCGGCCCAGACAGGCTACTCGCGCCGCACCGTGGGCAAGAAGCTCGCGAGCTTCGCCGAGCTGCTGCGCGAGCGGTGGCGGAAGTTTCGGAAACTGTCATCCCCGGAGGTGACGCCATGAAGCCCTTGCCCGCTCCGCCCCGTGGCCCCGGCTGTCCTCCCGTGGTGGTGCTCGAGTACATGGCCGCGGGAGACGCCATCGAGCCCGGCATTGCGGAGCACGTTGCCTCGTGCGCGGCGTGCACGGAGCACCTCCACGCCCTCACGCAGGCGAGCGAGGCGTACCGCCGCTCCCATCCTCCCGAGCAGTTCTTGCGCAAGCTGGATGCTCGCCGGAGTCCCGCGCCAGCCTGGAGACGCTGGCTGTTCGCCCCCGTCGCTGCAGGTGCCTGCATGGTGCTCCTGGCGGTCCTGTTCATGCCGGGGAGCAACGAGGTCCGCTTGAAGGGACGGACGGAGTTCGGTGTGTATGTGAAGCGCCCAGGGGAAGCCTCGCCCCAACCGCTGGCCTCCGGTGCGAAGGTCCGCGCGGGCGAGGTGCTGCGCTTCCACTACCAGCCTCCGAGCGATGGCTGGCTCCTGCTCATCAGCGTCGATGGAACGGGGCGGCTCACCGTCTTCCATCCCTACCAGGGCAGCGCCGCGGCACGGGTGGCTGGCGGCACCCTCTCGGTGCTGGAAGAGAGCATCGCGCTCGATGACGCCCCAGGGCCCGAGCGTCTCGCTGCCATCTTCAGCCCGGAGCCCTTCACCGTGGAGGAACTCCGGGCCTGGCTGAGCAGCCCCTCCTCTGGCGCGCCGCGCATCGACTGCCCGCGCTGCCAGGTGGACTGGGTCGTCCTCGAGAAGAGCCCATGAAGCTGCCGGGATTGGTGGTGATCCTCGCGGTGCTGCTCGCGGGCGAGGCGTGGGCGGCCCCGGTGCGCTTGCTGGTGTCCATCGGCAACAACGTGGGAGACCCCACCGACGTGCCGCTGCGCTATGCCAACGCGGACGCCCGCCGCTTCCACGAGGTGATGCTGGAGCTGGGGCAGGTGCAGTCGACGCGGGCCTATCTGCTCGAGGGCGCCACGGTGGAGCAGGTTCGCGCCGCGTTCACCGAGGTGCGCGGGCGGGCGGCCGAGCTCGCCGCCTCGGGCGCGGAGGTCACGCTCTTCATCTATGTGTCGGCCCACGCTCGAGCGGGCCAGGTGCACCTGGGCGGGGGCCACCTGCCGCTGGCGGAGCTGCGCGAGCTGGCGAGGCGGGTGGCCGCGCCGCTGCGGGTCCTCATCCTCGACACGTGCGAGAGCGGCATCGTCGCGCGGCGGAAGGGGGGCAGGCTCGTCTCCGGCTACGAGCTGAGCCTGGAGCGGTTGCCTCTCAGGGGCGAGGTGCTCATCTCCTCCAGCGGGCCTGCGGAGTCCTCGGAGGAGTGGGAGTCGCTGGCGGGCTCGCTCTTCACCCACCACCTGCTGACGGGCCTGCGAGGCGACGCGGATGTGAACGGGGACGGCCAGATCACGCTGGCCGAGGCCTACAGCTACTCGTACCGGCGTACCGTGTCCGCCGCGGCCCGGGGCTCGCAGCACCCCGTGGCGGACATCGATCTGAGCGGCGCGGGAGAGGTCGTCCTGACCGAGCCGCTGCGCCACCGGAGCGCGGTGATCTTCCCGCCTGCCTCGGAGGGCTCCTTCACCGTGTCGAGCCAGCCCGAGCCGGATGTGCTGCTCGAGGTGGACAAGCGGGCAGGGCGCGTGCTGCGCCTGGCGGTACCGCCGGGACGGTACGTGGTGCGCAAGCGCCTGGGCTCGCGCGTGGCGGTGGCCACCTTGGAGCTGCCGTATGGAGGAGAGCTCACCGTGGACGAGCGGGCCATGGTGGAGCGCGGCTGGATCGAGGTGGCGGTGAAGGGAGGCTATGTCGACCTGCGCGCCTCCACGCTCCTGCTCGTGGGAGGGTTCCAGTCGGGGCCCATCCCCCAGACGGGAGCCCGGTGGCGAGCAGGCGTCGGGTACCGCCACACCTTCGGTGAGTGGTGGTGGAAGGCGGGTGTCTCGGCACAGCGCGCCACCTATGCCGGCGTGGGCCTGGACATCTCCGAGCAGAGCCTGCTCGCCCAGGTGAGCTTCGGCTGGCGGTACCTGGGCTGGCCGCTCGCTCCGTATGGGGGACTGGGTTTGCGCTCGCTGACGCTGCGCCAGAGCTTCACGCGAGCCCAGGAGGAGCGCATCCAACGCGCCTTCGGGGTGAAGGCCCTGCCTGAGCGATGGGGCCAGGGCCTGGGGCCCGTGGGGGTGGCCGGTGTGGAGATCCCTCTGGCGGGCAACGCCCTGGCGCTGCTCGAGGCCAGCGCCGAGCTGCGCTACCTCCCGCTGGAAGGTGACGCCTCGCCCTGGAGGACGGGGGCCGGCGTCGAGGCGGCGGTGGGGTGGCGATTCTGACAGTTCCCATTTTCACGGCCTCCCTCGGTACAGGGAGTGGAGGTGGAGATGTGCTCCACCCGAACCTGGGAAGGCCGCATGAAGGAGTTTCTTCGCGCGAGCATGGGAGCGCTCACCGCCGCCATGCTGATGATGGGATGTGGAGAGGGGGCGCCGGTGCAGCCGGACTATCGCGGCGAGCCGCTGGTGACACTGGAGGGCCAGCTGCTCCTGGCGGACCGCGTCCAGGTCGATGAGCCGGTGCGGCTGGCGCTCGTCTGGTACAAGTCCCGCACGGACCCATCGCAGCCCCGGGAGATCGTCACCGAGGACATCGCCTACGAGCCCTCGTTCCCCATCGACTTCACCTTCCACCTCTACGCGCCTCCCCCTCCCGAGGCGCTGACGGAGAGCGCGGCGGGCCGCTTCGGGCAGGCGATCCTCGTTGCGTACCGGGACGGCAACCACAACGGCAGGCTGGATCCCATCCCCGCCGGTGAAGTCCCCCAGGACGAGGTGCTCGGCGCCACGCTCTCGTTCTTCGACCCGCAAGCACCCGGCTACGCCCTGAGCTACTGGGAGGACGCAGGATGTCAGAACGGGCGCTTCATCCTCTCTCACGTCCCCGGAGGGGACGCTCTCTCCGGGGCGGAGCCTGTACCCCTGGACACTCCCATCCCGCTGACGCTCACCGGAGAGGAGGAGCTCGCCGCGCTGGTGTGCGTGGCGACGATGACACCCGAGGCCGCGGGCTCACCCAACCCGCTGGAGTTCTGTGGACTCCCGGCGACGCCTGGCATCCTCCGGGTGAGCGCGTCCTTCGTCCTGCGGATCGAGGAGACCTCCACCGGGGAGAGCGTCCGGGAGCAGGCGCTCGTGCGCGTCAGCGACGGGAGCCGGTGGCTCACGGCCGCGGATGCCACGGCCACCCTCAACGGTCATCCAATCCCCATCGGCAGCGTGGACACCACGCCCGGCGTCTTCCCGACTCCGGGCGCCGTGAGCACGTTGATCGTCTCAGCTCCGGGCCTGTCCTCCGCGACGTACGAGATCAGAGCCCCTGGAGTTCCGCGCCCGAGCAGCCCGGCGAGTGGAGCCACCTTCCCCTCGGGCTCGTCCCTGCGCTTCGCCTGGTCCCCAGGCCCCTTCAACGAGAGCTCATGGGTGGATCTCACGGCAGGTGCTGAGTCGACAACCCTCTGGTCTCAGGGCGGGGTACTCGGTCCGTCGAGCGAGCCACCGCCTTCCCCATTCGACATCACCACCAGCCCCATCGCATACACAGGAGACGCCTCCGCGAGATGGGTCGTGTTCAGCATGGGCTACTCGCGGCATGGGAGCCGCACGTGGTCGCAGGTGGAATACACGCGCCGGGTCACCTTCACCCCCTGACGCGCGGGCCCGTGGCGAGAGCGAACCTCAAACAGGGGGTGGCAGGGAGGTGGCGCGCAGCGAGAGGCGCAGACAGGCTCCTCCCTCGGCGCGGTTCTCCGCCACCAGCGAGCCGCCAAAGCCCTCCACCATGCTCCGGGACAGGGCCAGGCCCAGGCCTGTCCCCTTCTCGGGGCCCTTGGTGGTGAAGAAGGGTTCGAAGAGGCGCTCGAGGACCTTGGGGGGGATGCCGGGGCCATTGTCCTCCACCAGCAGCACCACCTGGTCTTCCTGGTGCAGGGCTCGCACGCGGATCTCTCCCTGCTTGATGTCCGCCTGCTCCAGGGCGTCCGCTGCATTCACCATCAGGTTGACGAGCACCTGGGCCAGCTTACGTGGGCTGGCCCGTACCTCGGGGAGCGCCTCGGGCAGATGCACCTGCAGCTGTGCCACGTGCTTGAGGCGCAGCCGCGCGATGCGGCTGGCGTCCTGTACCGCCTCCTTCACGGTACACTGCTCCGGCTCAGTGCCCTCCACGAGCGAGAAGCCGCGCAGATCCGACACGATCTCCTGGATGCGCTCCAGGCCGTGCAAGGCGTCGTGAAAGGCCTCGGCCCGCTCCGCGGAGGGCTGTTGCGGTGGCGACAGCACGTCCTCCTGGAGGAAGCGGATGCTGGAGCGCGCGTAGGCCAGCGGGTTGTTGAGCTCGTGCACCACGTTGGCGGCCAGCCGACCGAGCATGACCATCTTCTCGGACTGGATGCGCTGATAGCTGGCCAGGGCGAGCTGCTCCAACAGCTCGCGGCGCTCGCGCTCCATGCGGGCCTGGGCCTCGGCCTCGAGCATCCGGCGGGCCTGAGCGCTGGCGCGGATGCCAAAGAAGGTGGCGCCGCCGGTGAGCAGTACCCACAGGAGCAGCTTCAGCAGAGGGACGTCGTCGCTCAGGCCCAGGACGACATGGCCCAGCGCCGCCGTCACGCCGCTGCCCAGGACGGCCCGAGGGGCGAGGGGGTAGGTGAGCGAGTGGATGATGGGGAAGACGAAGAGGAAGCTGAAGAAGGGGCTGGAGGTGGCTCCTAGAAGGGCGATGAGGCCGATGAAGAAGAGCTGATCCCCCACGCAGATGAGGGTCAGGTAGCGGGAGTGGCTGGCGAGGGAGATGCGAGGGAAGACCCAGCGCTGGGAGACGATGGCGAGAGCCCAGGCCAGCCTCAGCGCGAGCGTCTCGAGGCTGAAGCGCCCCAGCAGGAGGACATCCAGCGGGTAGAAGACGAGCAGGGCGGCGGCAAAGGCGAGGGGGTGTCCCGGGAACGGGGGCGAAGGCTCTGCGGGAGCGGTCGTATCCAGACGAACCTCCAGGCAGAGGGCTGGCTGACTCGTGGGACCGAGGACTCTAGTGGAGGGCTCCAGAGGCTCTGTATGTACGGAAGGGCAGGTCGCCTGGGGCTCACCATTCCGCGGGGCCGCGCCTGTTGCGTTCGAGCTGGCGCTGCACCCAGGCGACCCTCTCCAGCGCGGGCACGACTCCCGCGCTGGAGAAGGCATGCGCGCTTCAGGAGGCTACGGGCCGCGGAAGGAGCCGGACTGCGCGCTCGCGCTTCCGAAGCTGTCTCCGCTCTGCCCCATGGCGGTGATGACGGCGTAGTGGGTGTTGCCGGCCCTTAGCTCGACGGGGACGACGAGCTCCGTCGATGTGGTGAAGAACCGTCCGAGCAGGTAGTTGCTGCCATCGACGTACCAGACCTCCACCTTGTACGAGGAGGCCGTGCCAGTGGCAGGGGGAGACCAGCTCAGGCGCGCCGGTCCGGAGACCGTGGTGACTCCTCCCTGCTCGGTGCCCTGGACGCGAATGGCGCGCGGAGCGGAGACCACCGGCGTCAGGGTCCAGCTCCCACTGGCCTGAACCAGGCGGTGGGTATGCACCTGGAGCGAGCGCCCGGTGGGGGAGGCCGTGGTGTAGATGGCCTGCACGAACCTGCGGGCGTTGGCCGGGAGCACGTCCGCGTAGGAGGTGTCCCAGGTGAAGGCGGTCGTGGGCGCCGCACCGAGGTCCTTGTAGCGCGTCAACATCCGCTTCTCGACGAGCGGGGGCTCGGCGTGCCAGGTCTCGTAGGCTCCGGCGGGAGCGGGCTGGTGGGCCTCCACCAGGTATTGCACCTGGAGGGAGCGAGTCGAGGTGGACGGCTGCTCCGCCGCGGTCTCGAAGGCGGGAGCATCCACGCTGAGACTCACGGAGCGCTTGGGCGCGGAGCTCATGTCCAGGTTGCGCTGCGCGCCGCCCGGGCTCGGCAGGCTGAGATCCGAGATCGTCGCTCCGGAGATGACCCGCTGGGAGCTGTCCTGGAGCGAGGGCGTGCTCGCCGAGGTGCTCTCGAGCTGGAGGACATGGATCCGATCGCCCAGGGAGACGTCGAGCTGCGTGGAGATGAGCTGGTTGGTCGCGATGCTCGAGGAGCCGGACGTCGCTCCGGCCGTGAAGCCCGTGGCGAGGCTGTTCGGGCGCTCGAGGGTGCGATTGTGGCTGGGGATGTGAAGCTCGAACCACTGGGAGCCTGGCGTCCACGGCTGGAGCTGGGTGTAGTTCAGCGTGAGGGTGTCCGTGCCGGAGGAGCCCTGCAGGCCCATGCGCGCCAGGTTCGCCAGGGAGAAGTCCGCGGAGGAGCCGGTCACCGGGCGCCAGGCACCGTCGATGAGGAGCCAGACGGGCCGCGCGCTCGAGGGGATGTTCGTGTACTTCACCTGGCCCTCCGCGACGAGCTCTCCCCGCTCGGAGGTGAACCCGCCCGAGCCATTGGGAACGAGGGCATTGGGAATCGTCCCGTCCGAGCCGCCGAACGCGCGAGGCCGCTGCTCGATGGTCGATCCGCCGAGATAGTAGGTCGTCCCGGTGATGGTGATGTCCTGGGGGAGGTTCTGGGTGCCACCATCCGGGGGAGGGGTGCCACCATCTCCGCCTCCGCCATCTGGGGTGGTCTCGCCATCGCAGGCGATGAGGCTGAGGGTGCAGAGCGCTACACAGAAGAGTCGACGCATGGGGGGAACAGGCTCCGGGAGAGGGTGATGCGCCCGCGCTCTTCGTGGTTCATGAGCGCGGGGCGGCCCATTCCACGGAGGCGGCTCCCGGATATTCACTCACCGCACGACGGAGAGGTCGTGCCCCTGCGGTAAGGGACGCATTCCGTGTCCGACGAGCAGCGCACTCCCTGGCAGTACGCGCTCCGGGAGCCTGCCTTGGCACCCTGATGGACCCCAGAGGGTGGTGCCCTGTCGGCGGACCGGCAGCGAACTGGTATGACAAGCAGACCAGTTCGCACAGGTTTCGCCCGGAAGGGGGACCGGACGCGGGGCGGGCTCGGGCCCTCTACCTGTTTCAGGTTGTGCGGACTCTTACAGGGGGCATGAAAAGACTTCTTCGGACCCACTTAGCGCCGGCTCGTCTTGCGCTTCGCTGCGGTCCGCTTGGCCGCCACGCTGCGCTTGAGCGACTTGCGCTGGCGGGTGGCTGCCGCCTTCTTCGCCGCGCGGGAGCGCTGCGCGTGCGTGCGAGAGGCCTGACTGCGCTGGCCGCCGCGACGGGACGACTGGTGGGTCTCGGGCTGCCCGTACCCCGAGCCGCCAGGCTTCTCTCCGCCATGGGACTCGGCGTTCACCGTGGCCCACGCGCGCCGCTTCGCCTCCTTCTCGCTCTTTCCACGAGAGGTGTAGCTCTCGGCGATGTGCTCGGCGCGGCGCTTCTGTTTATCCGTGTACTTGCTCTTGTCTCCACGAGGCATGGTGCGCCCTCCGTAGAGGCAAGGTCTGCATCGGCAGCCCCCTTGTGCAACCACATCCTCGCCGCCCATCCCGCCAGCAGGGGAGGCCAGCAAGCATTGTTTCGGGCAGGGCGAGCGGCCTCCTATAAACCTCGTGCCCGTGGCCGGACGGGAAACGAGGTCTCTGGAGATGATGGGTACTCAACTGGTGAGGGCGGGGACGCGTGGGGACCGCGCGTCACGGGTGGCTTCACTCCTGGTAGGGATTGTCCTCCTGGCCGCGACGGCCTGCTCTGAGGAGGCTGCTCCGGGGCCGGCTCCGGTGCCCACGCCGGACGGCCCGGCGGAGGACTGGTGCGAGCGCGTGGCCGCGGGGCCCGTGGGGGCGACTCCCGGTCCTGTCGCGATGTCCGAGGCCCATGCGCTGATGCGCTTCTTCGGAGTGGGGTCCAGCTACGCCGAGGTGGATCAGGCGCTGGCCCTCGCGCTGATAGGCGACACCGTCGACTGGGACGCGGCGGCGGTCTCGTATGCCGAGCAATTGCAGCCGGTCTGTGCCCTCGACGCTGTGCCGCGGCCGCTGCCCGTCGCACGGGTGGAGCAGGTCGGCGGCGTCGCGGTCATCCACCCCGGTACGGGGGAGCTCGTCCTGCCGGACTCCGTCCAGGCCGTGGCCATCGATCTCCGAGGACTCCCGGCGGATCCGCTGCTGGAGCAGGCCCTGGCCCGGGCCATCGCCGTGGCGAGCACCCAGCCCGTCCCTCGCGTTGCCACCCGAGTCCGGGCGCACCAGGGCATGACGGACGAGCGCGCGGTCCGGGCCGGCGTTTACTCCAATGATCTCGTGAAGCGGGTCTCTCCGCCCTTCGAGCCCGCGGGGAAGAGGGAGCTGCCCGTGGCGCTGCTCACCGGCTCCACCCTGGCGCCCGTCGCCGCCCGGTTCGCCGTGGATCTCCGACTGGCGCAGCGGGCCTGGATCTTCGGCGAGTCCCTCCCCACGGCGGTGGCGGAGTACCGCTGGGCTCCGGTGGGGACGAGGGGGCTCGCCATCCGGACCGAGGTGCTCGTGGACGATCGGGGCACGCTGCCAGATGTCATCGCCGCGGATCGCCCGCTCGGAGACAGCCTGGAGGCGCTCCTCGGCGAGCTGGCGAACCTGGGCACTGCCCCGGCCGTGGCACGCGACGCCAAGGTCACCCGCCCCGCCCTGACTGGGAGGAGTGGCTCCGACTCACCCACGCCTCCCATGGAGGCCTCGCCCGGTGTCGCGCGTGCCGACCTCCTCATCGCCCATAGCGCCCTGCGGCGGTTCTTCCCCTACTTCCACGTCGTGGGAGACGGCATCGACGAGCGGCTGCGCCAGAGCCTCGCCGAGGTGGATGCCGGGCCGATGGACTGGAGGCGGCTCGGCCACGTGCTCCAGCGCTTTGGCGAGGTCCTCCACGATGGACACGTCTCCGTGGGCCTCCGGGAGAGCATCTACGCTGGCTACTTCCTCGTCGTCCCAGAGAGTGTCGGGGGAGAGGTGGTGGTCCGGCGCTCCGCGGTCCCGCAGGTGAAGCCGGGCGACACCCTGGTGAGCATCAACGGGCGCCCGGTGGCCGAGTGGCTTGCGGAAGAAGTCCCCCGGACGTCCGGTTCCCACCCGGGTGCCCAGCTCTCCCGGGCCCTGCAGCGGCTGACCTGGCTCGATGGGCCCACGCAGTTTGGAGTCCGTGCGCTCGATGGCTCCACCTCCTCCGTGCTGGTGTCGCCCTCCTCGCTGGCGTCCCGAACGGAGTTCGGCTCAGCTCCCTCGGCTCGACGGGCGGGGAGGCTCACCGACCTGGGCGTGCCAGGGATCGCCTACATCAACCTGGCGGACTCGGTGCTCTCGGATCTGGAGGTGTTCCGTCAGAGCGTCCAGGAGGCCGTTGGCGCCAGGGGGCTGATCCTGGACATGCGCGGCTACCCGGGCGTCGATCCCTACCATGCCCTGCGGCACCTCATCCCACAGGCCTTCAAGAGTCCCTTCTTCCGCGTCCCGCACTGGAGTGGGCCGGACCATCTGGAGATGACGGAGGACCAGTACTCGCTGACTCCCGACTCGAGGCTCTTGTTCGAACAGCCCATCGTGTTGCTCACGGGGCCGGGAGCCGTGTCCGCGGCGGAGAACCTCTCGATGATGCTCGTGGGCGCCAAGAGGGTGCGCGTGGTCGGCCGCCGCAGCGTGGGGACCAACGGCAACATCACCCGGCTGTGGCTGCCGGGAGGCGTCACGTTCGTCTTCACGGGGATGGAGGTGCTGTTCCCGGATCGCTCCCCACTGCATGGCGTGGGGATCGTCCCCGACGTGGAGGTGCAGCCCACCGCCGAGGACTTCGCCGCGGGGCGCGATCCGGAGCTCCTGAAGGCCATCGAGCTGCTGGTCACGGAGGGGTAGGAAGCTCCACGCCCGTGAGCGCCTGCACGACGCGGCTGGCCGCCCGGCCCAGGCGCACACCCGCCCGGTGGTGCAGGGATGGGTGGAAGAGGTGGGTGGCGCCGGATGCGAGCTTCAGCGCCTTGAGCTCACCCCGGCGCAGCTCGCGCTTCATCAGGTGCTCCGGCAGCCACCCGTAGCCCAGCCCCTCGAGGATGGCCGCCTTCTTGGCGGCGAAGTCGTTGAGGTGCACCGTGGAGCGTCCCTCCAGCGCTCCCGTGCTGAGCTGCAGGCGGGGATCCGAGCCGCGCACCGTGAGCAGCAGGTGTCGGGCCAGCTCCTCGTCCTTCAGCGGACCGCGCTGTGTCGCCAGCGGGTGGGAGCGGTGGGCCACCAGGACCGCCTTCAGGTCCGCCAGCCGGTAGGAGCGCAGGTCCGGCAGGGTGGGGGGGAGGACCGAGACCATCAGGTCCGCCTCGTCCCGCGTGAACGCCGCCTCGACACCGGCCAGGAACTCCGCCGAGACGTGGAAGCGGGTGCCAGCGCCTTCGGCTCGGAGCTGCTTCACCACGCGCAGCAGCGGCTCGGCGGGGAAGATGCCGTCGAAGATGATGCGCAAGGTGGGCTCCCAGCCCGCGCGGATCTCCGCGCACGCGGCCTCCAGCTCCCGCTCGGCCTCCAGCAGCTTGCGGCAGTGCTCGAGCACCCGCTCGCCCGCTGGCGTCAGTCGGGTCCGGTAGCCGCGCCGGTCCAGCAGCACCAGCTCGGTCTGCTCCTCCAGCGTGCGCAGCGCGTAGAGCACCGCGGTGTGCCCCTTGTGCAGCGCCTTCGCCGCGGCCGCGAACGTGCCCTGTCGGGCGAGCGCGTCGAGGGCCCGGGCCTGCTCCAGCGTGACGTTCATGAGGGAGATTGTGCATGGGACTGACAGTCTCTGGCAGTGCTTTGTGCTTTCTTCCGTCCAGGCCCATCCCTAGCTTGGCGAGGTATGGACATCCCGTACGTTCGTGGCCGGGTGGCGGCTCAGGCGCATGTAGGGCTCCCGGAAGGGACGGTGGAGGAGGAGTACGCGCGCAACGGCTTCTTCGGCCGCTACGCCCACCTCTATCGCCGCAACCCGCCCGTGGGCTGGACGCGCATCGAAGGCCCGCTGCGTCCCCGCGCCTATGACTTGCGGCGCCTGCCCGGCGACACGGGCGGAGACTGGGTCGCCGCGCGCCGGGCCCTGCTGGCCAACGACGATGTGCGCCTGTCCTACGCCACCCTCTCCTCGCCCATGCCCTACCTCTTCCGCAACGCGGACGCGGACGAGGTGCTCTTCATCCACGCCGGCGCGGGGAGGCTGGAGACGGACTTCGGCCCGCTCTCCTATGAGCCGGGGGACTACGTGGTGCTGCCGCGCGGCACGGCCCACCGCCTGGCGCCCACGTCCCCCACCCAGGTCCTGGTGGTGGAGGCCTTCAGCGAGGTGGGCTTCCCGGAGAAGGGGATGCTCGGCCAGCACGCGCTGTTCGATCCCGCGGTGATTCGCGTCCCCTCGCCAGAGGAGGGCTCCTCGCTCGATGCGAACGCCGAGGGCGAGTGGGAGCTGCAGGTGCTGCGCGAGGGCGAGGTGACCCAGATCTTCTACCCGTACTGCCCGCTGGACGTGGTGGGCTGGAAGGGAACGCTGGCGCCGCTGCAGCTCAACGTGCGCGACATCCGCCCGGTGGTGTCCGAGCGCTACCACCTGCCGCCCTCGGCCCACACCACCTTCGTCATGCGCAACGCGGTGATCTGCACCTTCCTCCCGCGCCCGCTGGAGAACGGGGACCCGCGCGCGATGAAGGTGCCCTTCTTCCACTCCAACATCGACTTCGACGAGGTGCTCTTCTACCACAGCGGCCAGTTCTTCAGCCGCGAGGGCATCGCGCCCGGGATGCTCACCTTCCACCCTCAGGGCATCCACCACGGCCCCCAGGCGGGGGCAGAAGCGCGCGCCGCGAACGCCACCCGCACCGAGGAGGTGGCGGTGATGCTCGACACGCGACGCCCGCTCCGCGCGCAGTCGGCCATCGGCCCCGCGGAGCTCACGGACTACTGGAAGAGCTGGCAGCCGAAGCGCTGACGCTCTGTCCTTTCGCATCAGGAGACCCTACGAATGAGCCTCAACCCTGTTGGCCTGCAAGGCATCGACTTCATCGAGTTCGTTTCGCCCGAGCCGGAGCGGCTCGATCGCCTCTTCCAGGCGTTCGGCTTCTCGCGAACCCTGCATCACCCGGCCCGCCGCATCGATCTGTACGAGCAGGGAGAGATCCGGCTGCTGCTCAACCGGGGGAGTGCCTCGTTCGCCTCGGGCTTCGCCTCCCTGCATGGCCCCTCCATCTGCGCCATGGGCTGGCGCGTGCATGACGGCCGCAAGGCGCTGGAGGCGGCGGTGGCGCGTGGGGCCCGCTCGCGGGGCGAGGGAGACCTGTTCTTCCGCGATGGCAAGCCGGTGCCGGCGGTCTACGGAATCGGCGACAGCCTCATCTATCTGGTGGACGGCGCCACGGATGCGAACAAGTGGGAGCGGCTCGGCTTCGTGGCCCACCCGGAGCCCGTGCGCGTGCCCTCCAAGGGCTTCACGCACCTGGACCACCTGACCAACAACGTGGAGAAGGGGACGATGGGGCGGTGGGCCTCCTTCTACAAGGACCTCTTCGGCTTCACCGAGGTCCGTTACTTCGACATCCGCGGCGTCAAGACGGGGCTCACCTCGTACGCGCTGCGCTCGCCCTGCGGCACCTTCTGCATCCCCATCAACGAGGCGGACGAGAAGAAGAGCCAGATCAACGAGTACCTCGAGGAGTACAAGGGGCCGGGCGTCCAGCACCTGGCGTTCCTCACCAACGACATCCTCGGCTCGCTGCGCGCCCTGGAGGGCACCGGCATCGAGATGCTCGACATGGATGACGACTACTACCGCGAGGTCTTCCAGCGCGTGCCGCAGGTGACCGAGGACCGCGAGGAGATCCGCCGCCGCCAGGTGCTCGTGGATGGCGACGAGGAAGGGTACCTGCTGCAGATCTTCACCAAGAACATCATCGGGCCCATCTTCATCGAGATCATCCAGCGCAAGAACCACCTCTCCTTCGGGGAGGGGAACTTCTCCGCGCTCTTCCGCTCCATCGAGCGGGACCAGGCCCGGCGGGGAGTGTTCGACGACACGCGGCGCTGAGCTTGGTGCTGCTCAGGGGCGGAGGAGGGCTCCGACACTCTCGGTAGGCATCTCGAGCCGGTGAACCTGTCCCGGCGGGAGCGTGTACCGGGAGGAGGGGCCCCGGGTGCCGCACCACTGCACCTCCACCTCCACCGTGGCGCCTGGGGCGAGGGTCCCCAGGCCGAAGTGCAGGCGGCGGTCTCCCTGGGCCGCGAGCCCCGTGACGGCCTGTTTCTGCTGCACCTGCCGCCGGCCATCGGGTGAGGTGAGGCGCACCTGGCTGCCCAGCGCCTCCCGGTTGCACCGCTTGCCGTCTCCGATGAGATCCACCGCCACCCAGGCGTTCTGGCGACTCTCCTCGGGCATGTTGAGGAAGAGGGAGGGCGGTCCGAGCTGGTTCGCCATCGCGACGTCCAGCCTCCCATCTCCATCCAGGTCGACGAGCGCCACGCCTCGGGTGTTCTCTCCGGAGCGCAGGCCCACCGGGTCGCGCGCATCGACGAACTGGGGCCGGGCCTCCGGGCCCCGGTTGAGGAACACGCGGCGTCGCTCGTTCTCGAAGATGCAGTAGCCGCGCAGGTCGGCCCACGCGTCCGCGTACGTGTGGATGTCGGGCCCGGACTGCGCGAACTTGTGGTGGGTGTACCAGAAGGAGGGGCAGCGCTCGCTCACGCGGCCCGTGCCCGTCTCGAAGCGGTCATCGAGATAGCCGTTCCCCTGGACGACGTCCGGGAAGCCATCGTCGTCCAGGTCGCCGATGCCAGCGCCCCAGCCGAAGTGGTTCTCGTTCAGCAGGCCGCGCCGGCTGGCCTCGTCGGTGAAGCGCACCTGTCCCGTGTCGGGATCCACGCCGCCGTTCACCCACAGCAGGGAGCCCTCGGCCAGGATGGGCACATGGGCGTTCGACACGTAGAGGTCCAACCGCCCGTCCCCGGTGAGGTCGAACGCGGTGCTGTTCATGCCCTTGTAGGTGTCTCGGCCGATCTCTCCGAAGAAGCGCCCCTCCACGTGCGTGAAGCGCGGCTCCGTCGGGCTGCCGGTGTTCAGGTACAGATCATCCGGCCCGAAGTCGTTGGCGAAGTAGAGGTCCTCATCTCCGTCCCCGTCGAGGTCGGCCGCCGAGAGCGCCAGCGTCCAGTGGGTGGCGGTGAGGCCGAGCGCTCGGGCGTCGAGCCGCTCGAAGCGGCCTCCTCCGAGGTTGCGCAGCACCTCCGTGGGCCCTCCGTTGTCGGCCTTGTGCCAGGAGCTGTGCAGGAAGGCGAACATGCGTCGGTCGCCCTCGTACTCGGGCTGGGGCAGGTGGAAGACGTTGATCCTGCGGCCCGCGTCGTCTTCCCGGCGCACGGTCGAGCGGATGAGCACGTCCAGCCGCCCGTCCGCGTCCAGATCGACCACCGTGCTGGCGTAGCCCGTGACGTAGAGTGACTCCAGGCCCGAGCCCTCCGTGGCATCGGTGAAGCCTGGCGTTCCTTCCTCGGTCAGCCGGTTCAGCAGCAGGCGCGGCGGCCCGAACGCCACGGGCAGGAGGATGTCGAGGTCCCCATCGTTGTCGCTGTCGAAGAACAGCCCCATGCCGGCGAAGCCGTTCTTCGTCGCGTCGCGATCGATGGGCTCGGTGGGCAGCGGGATGCGCTCGAAGCGCAGGTGTCCCGGCTCGGAGGCGTTGCGGAACAGGGCCACGCGGTGGCCCTCGGCGGCGAGGGGCGAGATGAAGAGCAGGTCGCTCCGGCCATCCCGGTCGATGTCGCCGGTGGCCACCGCCGCGCCGACGCTGAGGATCCACTTGGCGACGTGTGCCAGGCGCGGGTCCAGCTGCGTCAGCAGGCTCCCGTCGTGGGGGAGGCGGATGCCCGCGTCCGCCTGGGCGACCTCCGTGAGCTGGAACGTGGCGCGCGCCTCCTCCGCCGCGGGCCTGAGCACGAGGCGCCAGGCCAGGACCGCGGGGACGACCAGCAGCGCGGCCACGGCGACACGGCGCGCGAGGCCCAGGTCGAAGGTACCGCGCGCCCAGACCGCCAGCCCCTGGGAGCGCAGCCGCCGGGCGTGCTGTAGCAGGAAGCGACCGGACTGCACGGTGAAGGCCGCGTAGAAGAACGTGAAGAGGCTCTGGCCGGCGTGGAAGAGCAGATCGAGGAACGCGACGAGGAAGGCCGCGAGCACCTGCCCGCGCACCGTGGGAGGCGAGGTGCGCGGGTCGGTCATCATGAAGAACGTGAACAGGTAGAACGGAGGCGTGGTGAGGCTGCCGACGATGAGCACCTCGGGCGGGGTGTGGTGGCGCACCAGCCACGCACGCAGCAGGAGGAACAGGAAGTAGAAGCCGAGGAAGGAGAGGACGAGCGCGTGGCGCTCCACTCGGAAGAGGAAGAGCAGCAGCGCCGTGAGGATGATGACCCCGGACATGACGCCGCTGCCGCCCCACTGGTAGGCGGGCGAGCTGGTGATGAGGTCCCCGAAGAAGAGCAGCGTGGTGGCCACGCCGAAGAGCGAGGGGTTGATGACGTGACGGCCCTCGACGGTGAGCAGGTGCTTGGAGGCCACGGCGAGGAACACCGGCACCAGCATCAGCAGCGGGTCGTGCGCGTAGTTGAGCAGCAGCGCCAGCGACAGCGAGGAGATGACCGCGGAGAGCGGGAAGAGCAGCCGCCGCTTCAGGAGCAGGTGGAGGAGGACATCCAGCCCCGCCGCCGCGAGGACGGTGGTGAGGATCTGCCCCGGGCTGCGGTTGAAGCCGAGCACCGTGGTGCCCAGCACGGCGAAGGAGGCGAGCAGCAGCGCGAAGGGGATTCGCGCATCGCCCCTCGACGGCAGGCCGTCCACGGCGAGCTCATGGCCGAGGACGCGGGCCTGCACGGTCAACGGAGCCGAGATCATACCGGGAGGTTACCGCAGCCCGCGTGCGCAGGCGCGGTGTGCCTCCGGAACACCGTACCCCGGGCTACAAGCCGACCCGGACCATGAACTCGATCTCGCGCTCGGCGCTCGAGGGGTCATCGGTCTCACGGCACACGGCGG